>CAZNCO010000314.1:0-5878 GCA_964571345.1 uncultured Ohtaekwangia sp. | reverse complement strand
CCCACATCTCGGGCAGCGGAAGCGTGTCATACAAGGGCAATCCAAGTCATGTGAATTCGCATGCTTCCGGAAGTGGTCATGTGAGGAAGATGTAAACAGACAAGCTCTGAGAAGAAAAAGGCTGGCACACGCCAGCCTTTTTCTTTTTTTAACAGCTCAAAATTATTCGGCAAGCACCGGCCTTGATGCGATAGACTTTGCAGCAGCTTCCAGTATTTCAAAAGCGCTTTCAGCCATCCGGTTTTCAGTGTCCAGGGTTGGATTTACTTCTACAATTTCATAAGCGCACACGCGTGGTTCTTTGCAAAGTTCAGCATTCAATGTTTTCGCTTCTTCCACAGTAAGGCCGTTGGGCACTGGAGTTCCGGTGCCAGTAGAGAAGCGGCTGTCAATGCTATCTACATCAAAAGATACATAGATCAAATCGCAATGGTCCAGCATCTGGATTGCTTTCTTTGCAATCTCGGCTGCGCCATATTTCTTCACGTCTTCTACCTCAATAAAGTTGATGTTATACTTATTGATCAGGTAGTTTTCAGGTTTTTCCATATCGCGCACAGCGATGTACACAATATCTTCAGGACCTATTTTAGGGCCAGGCGAACCCACGTTTTTAATTTGTTCCCAGTAATCAAGCGTGTCGCCACGAGGGTCATTTACTTTGCATTCAAAATTATCAAACCCGCAAGCCATAGCCACGGGCATTCCATGCATGTTGCCGGAAGGCGTTGTGAAAGGTGTGTGCAAATCGGCATGCGCGTCAATCCAAACCACGCCCAAGCGTTTCTTGGGGTACGCTTTCTTGATGCCCGCAATTGTCCCATAGGCCGTGGAATGGTCGCCAGCCATAATAAGGGGGAAGAAATCATCGAAAATCTGCTCATATACCTCTAGGCAGACGCGCTCCTCCATAATCAAAACGCCATCGATGAACTTGGCGTAGGCGTGCTCGGCTCCGTCAAAAAGCAGTTCATTGATATTCTCTACTTCGATAGAGTCGTATTTTTTGAACAGGTCAGACTTCAGGTCCAGGCTGGCGATCTTCATCGCTTCCACCCCGAGGCTTGCCCCGCGTGTTCCGGCACCGATTTCGGACTTTACTTCTATGATCTTTATTTCTTTCACAAAACTTTGATTAGCAAATGGATTACAAAAACCTGACTACAAAAAGAACTGAGGAAAAAGAGAAAACTCCGCCTCAACTTAGAAGTCGGGGAGGGCGTGCGCGATGGAGAAGGGCAACAGAAAAAAAACGCGGTTCATGCGCTTGTGAATTGTATTGCAAAGATGGCAAAATTATTGGAATATTGCACCCTTTCAAGAATTCGTTGACGGTCATGGAGTTGTTAGTCGTCTAGCAACCAGCAACCAACAACTAACAACTTAAACAAAGAATGAAGAGTTACCGTGAACTGATTGAGCAAACATTTGAATTTCCTCAGAAGGAGTTCAAAGTGCGCGATCACGAATTGTTGTTTAACGATGTGCCTTTGATGGACATCATCAAACAATATGGCACACCGCTGCGCATAACATACTTACCGCGCATTAGCGAAAACATCCGGTTTGCCCAGGCTGCCTTCAAAAATGCGATGGAGCGTTTCAAGTACAACGGCAACTATACCTATTGCTATTGCACGAAGTCATCGCACTATGACTTTGTTCTGGAGGAGGCTTTGAAGAATGATATTCATATAGAAACGTCTTCTGCTTTTGATATTCCAATCGTACGCACACTTTTCAACCGCGGGAAGATTTCTAAAGAGACTTTTATTCTTTGCAATGGTTTCAAAATGCCCAAGTACAAAGAATACATTACAGAGCTTCTCAACGAAGATTTTAATTGTGTTCCTATCCTGGATAACCTCAGCGAGATTGATCACTACGAACAAAACGTAACAAAGCCTTACCAAGTGGGCATTCGCGTGGCAGCAGATGAGGAACCTAAGTTTGAGTTTTATACTTCACGCCTTGGCATTCGCTATGGCGATATCAATACCCTTTACAAGGAAAAGATTCAGTCCAGCAGCAAAGCCAAACTGAAGATGCTCCACTTCTTTATCAATACCGGCATTAAAGACACCGCGTATTATTGGAGTGAGTTGAGCCGCTTTATCTTCAAGTATTGCGAGATGCGTAAAATCTGTGATACGCTTGATTCCATTGATATTGGTGGAGGATTTCCAATTAAAACTTCGCTCACATTCCATTACGATTACAAATACATGATTGAGCAAATCGTGGAAAATATTAAATGGATTTGCGAGAAGAATAACGTACCTGTTCCAAATATCTTTACCGAGTTTGGAAGTTTTACGGTAGGCGAAAGCGGTGCCGTTTTGTACTCGATGGTAGACCAGAAGCTGCAAAACGATAAAGTGCTTTGGTACATGATCGATGGATCTTTCATCACACACCTTCCGGATGTGTGGGGTCTTAATCAGAAATACATTTTGCTTTCAGTTAATAAGTGGGATGATCCGTTCCACAAGGTCAATATTGGTGGACTTACTTGCGACAGCCAGGATTATTACAATAGCGAGGCGCATACGGGCGAAGTATTCCTTCCGATGATCAATGATGAAGAGAAACTTTACATTGGTTTCTTTCATACGGGTGCATACCAGGAGTCGTTGGGCGGTTATGGCGGCATTCAGCATTGCCTGATACCTGCGCCTAAGCACGTGCTTATCAATCGAAACGAGGATGGAGAAATATCTACGGAGCTTTTCGCTCCTGAGCAGACCAGCGAGAGTATGATGAAGATTCTTGGCTACTATGACGAGCAGCAAAACCTGAAACAGGGAAAATCAAAGGCTTCAAAAAGTCACTAAAAGCAAAGGCCTGAATTTCTTCAGGCCTTTTTATTGAAATATTGTTAGAATTAATTCCTTCCCCCAAACATTCCTTTTGATTCAGTGTAATCTGACGGGATTACAAAATCAGCGGCACTAAGGGATTCCTTTTTAATATCGGTTGCTTCCATCACCATTTTTCCTTCTTTCATGGCAGACTCAATTTTCAAAGGCACTCCATCGATACCTTCATAGAAGAAAGATTGGCCGCGACCCATTTTTTGTTTAGCTAAAGACTTCAAATCGATGTCTTTTATTTCGGTCGTTGCCCAGATAGAGGTTGTAATGGTTTGTCCTCGTTCCTGCACGGTAGCGATGTACTTGGTGCAATTGTAATTAAGAATTTTGGCCGTCTCGGATGTTTTTGTGATGGTTGGCTTCGGCCCTTCAGGTTGACCGGGGGCACTGTTTCCGGCAGGAAATACAAAATAGGTCTTATTCTGGCGATCCAGTTTTACAGTCTGGTTCTTGTCTGCCTGATGGAGGATGTCTCCGCTCATCATTCCGCCTTCCATAGTTGTAAGAGTGTTTCCGCCTTTGATTTTAACGGTCATTCCTTTAGGCATCATGTTCTCCATCATGTTTCCGCCTCCAGATTGCATTTTCATGACGTTTTCCATTTGTGCCTTCAATTGTGGATTGGCTTCCATCATTTTCTTGAACTGAGGATCGTTCATCTTAGCTTCCATCTCCTTCATCTTTGCCTGGTTGGCCGGATCATTCATTTTTTGCTGGCCAGCTTCCATTTTGGCTTTCATTTCGGGGTCAGTGACTTCCATTTTCATCGACCATTTCATAGTTCCTTCAAATCCTTGAGACCATGCATTTAGCGTCACAATGGATAATGCAATAATCAATAACTTCTTCATGGTTGGGTTGTTAAAATTTTAATAATAAAGGTAAGCAAAGAAATTTTCATGCCAATAAAATCGGTTCTTATACTGCCTTCATTAGGCTTGGAATGCTATTTTTACGCACACTCATTAAACTGGAAACGCTAAACCAGTAACTTGGAACGATTTTCCTGAATAATCTGCTCCGCTCATGCACTTTACCATTACCAGTACTCAAAATCCAAAAGTCAAGAGTTTGTTGGCGTTGGAGAAACCACGCGAGCGAAGGAAGCAACAGCTATTTATTATTGAAGGCAAAAGGGAGATTGAACTGGCGATAGAAGCCGGATATAAAATTGGCAACCTGTTCTTTTGTGAAGAGATCATCCGCCCTGATGAGATTCCAGCGGCACTCAAGAATGAAAAGTTATTGGTGCCAGTGTCCCGGGAAGTGTTTGATAAAATTGCGGTTCGCGAAAGCACAGGTGGAATGATTGCTATAGCTGAACAAAAGGTTCATAGCCTGTCCAGTATTCGTCTTTCTGAAAATCCACTGATCCTCATTTTAGAATCAGTGGAGAAACCTGGTAATCTTGGAGCCGTTCTCCGCACAGCCGATGCAGCCGCTGTGGATGCTGTCATCATATGCGACCCTCAAACGGACTTTTATAACCCCAATGTAATTCGCTCCAGCGTAGGTTGTGTTTTTACCAATCAGCTTGCAGCAGTATCTTCGGAAGAAGCCATCGATTGGCTAAGAAAAAATCAAGTTAAGATATTCTGCACTTCGTTGCAGGCATCAAAGCCATATCACCTCATAAACTACACGCAGCCCTGCGCCATTGTAATGGGTACAGAAGCCACAGGACTCTCAGAGGTCTGGACAAAGAATTCTGATGCTAACATCATTATTCCAATGCGTGGAAAAATTGATAGCATGAATGTGTCAAATGCAACAGCAGTAGTTGTGTTTGAAGCGGTGCGTCAGCGACTTTAGATCTTAATCCAGGATCGTAAATTCTACGCGCCTGTTCTTTGCTCTTCCCAGGCTGCTTGTATTTGCTTCTATGGGACGTGCAGCACCATATCCGCGAACTTTTAGCCGTGAGCTTTCAATGCCTTTGCCTATTAAATAATTCATCACAATCTGTGCCCTTTCTTTCGACAGCATCAGATTGAATTGGGCGGGGCCTTTATTGTCGGTATGTCCGGCTATTTCGCAGGAGGTTTGTGGATTGTTTTTCAAAAATGTTGCGATCTCTTCCAGTTCTTCATCCGCTCTTTCAGAAAGACCATATTTTCCGAAGTCAAATTGAATATTGCTGAAAAATACTTTCGTGTCATCCTGAGTCTTCTTTATGAAGGGGATCACTTCCACCCGCCTGTTTTTAGCACGGTCTTCATGCGTTTCGTTTGTATTCAGGGGAGACTTGGATCCATAGGCGATGGTCTTTAGACGCGCACGATCAATACCCTTGCTGGCCAGATAATCGGCAACTGCCATCGCTCTCTTCTCAGATATTTCCAGGTTGTAATCGGCATGGCCTGAGCGATCGGCATGGCCGCCCAGTTTGCACGACATATCAGGATTCTCTTGTAAAAACTTTGCGACTTCGTCTAATTCAGCGTTTGATTCTGCTGAAAGAGTTGACTGGTTGAGATCAAAATAGATGTTGCTCGTAGTAATGCTCGAAACCACTTGTGACGTCATCAGAAAATCACGGCTCACATCCTTTCGCAAATCATTTAACACCCACAGGGTGTCACTGGTTTCGTTGTAGCCTTTGGCCGAAACTGTGATAATATACCAGCCGTAGTCGTTTAGTGTCTCCGAAAATTCGCCATCCTCCAGGTCTGAGCGACTTTTCAAAATGTCTGTGTCGAAATAGACACTCACTATTCCGCTCACAGGCTGAAGGGTTTTGGCGTCCATAACCTTTCCGTGGAGGACAAGATTTGCATCAGGCTTTTTGGCGGTAGCGTTGGTTTCAGGAAATAAGAAAAGAGATAAAAAAATGAAGAGTAAAAATTTACATTTCATCGGTTTGCAGTGGTTTGTGTTCGGATCTCAAATATAAGATCGATTAAACGCCAGCTACACACCAACAAACTTACATAAATGCAGTTAGTCGAAAATTAAATACACGTTAATTCTTCTGATTTTTTCATCGTCTTTTACATGTCGTATTC
>CAZNCO010000313.1:4337-5884 GCA_964571345.1 uncultured Ohtaekwangia sp. | reverse complement strand
GGTAAGACTGCTTCCAATTTCTGAAGCGTTGAAAAACAGTCCATCCTTTTCAATTCCATAGCCTCTCAATTTCCCGGTGTCACTATTAAAATGTTCTTTTACCTGGATTCCCTTTGATCTGAGTATGCCAAAATAAATTTGCGGATTAAAAATCTGTTGACCTTTTAACGCTTCAGTAAAACTCTCGTTTAAAATACCTTCGATACTACTTTTAAGAGAGCTTACGTTTACGAATTCGTCATCACGTTTTTGATTGTTTTTTTTGGTCAACCTTTCAAGAATAAACTCGTTACCGAGAGCCGAAGCTTTTACAAGTCTCTCTCCAGTCTTTCCAAGCGCATATCCGGAAATCTTGTCCGTCAGGACTCCTTCTGGGGATTTCTTGTAATAGATCTTTACTTTAAACCCTTTCGCTTTCAGATTATTGAAATATTTTTCGGGCTTGAAATTATTTCCTGCATCAACTGATAATCGCGCGCATTCAGAAACTTCCTCTCGTAACTTTTCAAAACTACCCAGAGTGGTTGAAAATTTGTTCACGGTATTTTTGACTGCCTGACGCTCTTTCATAACGACAGATGCCCTTACCATACCCCTTTCCTTTGCGATTTCATCACCGAGGCGTTGACTCAAAGCAAGTTCATTTTTATGTCGGTATAAATTGCCCCTTTCATCGATACGATTAGCCACGATGTGTAAATGGTAATGGTCTTTGTCCTGATGAAGGAATGCGATTGATTGATGGTTGGTCAATGCCGCTTTTTGCAAAAACGAACTGGCAATTTCTTTCCAATCGGCTCGGGTCAATTTTTTACCATCGGCAATGCTAGGTGAAAGGAAAATATGGGCGGTCAGATTTTGCGCCCTTCCTTCATAAAGTTTTTGCCTGGTCAACATTTGCATTTCAATTTCCTTCCAATTGTCTCCAAATACATTGTTGATTGCAATAATTTCAGAATGCTCCTTGATGTTATAATGCAGTGTATCCTGGAGACTGACATTTGACTTCATCTTACCAATCATGTTTGTCGATTACTTTTTGGATGGAAAACACCAATTGTTCGATATGATAATTCAAGCTCGGATCGTGCCCTTTGATGAGATTACTAAGCCTCCGAAAAACTGAACGATTTTCGTTCAATGCTCGAAGCAAGCTATCTATCATAACTCTATCTTCTTTCTTTGCCGGCTGAATGACGAATCCCTTGGTAAGCATTTCTCTTATGAACTTTTGTGGCCTCGTGTCGTTGGCCTCTTTTAGTAGTTTTTTGAATGATTCATTTTCAGGTTTATTGAGCCTAACTGTGTAGTTAATGCTTCTGACTAAGTCAGGATTCTTCTTCTTATTCATAAGGGAAAAATTTGATTTGGTAAAGCGGCTTGCCGCCTGGGGCTTGCCCCCTTTTGAAGCGTAGCGAAAAAAGCAAGAGAAAAACCGTTTCGGTTTTTAATCTTGCCAGTGCTCAAAAAATTTAACCTTATTGAATAAAATTGACCTTGATTTGACATCGCTGACTTTGATTGAATTTTCTTGAACATAGTTTACT
>CAZNCO010000313.1:0-4237 GCA_964571345.1 uncultured Ohtaekwangia sp. | reverse complement strand
TTGAGAAGATTTATCTTCCATCCCAAAATAATGGTAGCATACTCATCAGCAATGGCATCGTAAACATTCCTGTTTTTCTCCTTTAGGAATTGTACAATTAGATTTTTTTTCATTTGATCGTTTCTTTTATTAAACTCAATCGATTTTACCAACATAAACCCTGATGGTATCTTTCTTAACCTGCTCATACTGGGTCCAAAAATCTATTACAGTTCCTTTGGCTTTGGAAAATTCCAGGTAAACATAACCTTGACTGTCCTTTTTTACTGATCGTATAAATGTTTCGTCTGCTCCCTTAGAGGCAGCAATAATGAATGAGGCCTTTCGCACATCATTGTACTGACGCCACCAAATGAGGGAAACAGTGACTATAAGAACAGCACTCAAGCCAACGAATAACCATGGAAGGGATTCTGCGAATTTGAATTTCCAGGCTTCGCCACGTTCATTGAAATTATATACAGTTGGATTGAGTTTCTTCAATGCTTCTTCAATGCTTCGAGCAACTTGCTCATTTCCAACTTTATTTGAATTAAGTTCGCGATGAATAGTGTAAAGTGCAGGAACTACTGGATCGTGTGGGCTAAATTCAAAACCGTATTTAATTAAGACTTGGGCACAATAAACCCTGAGCAGTTTTTCTTGTTTTTCTGTCATAGGCTTAGAGTGGAATACTGTCGACACAACCTTTGAAATAAACAGCTTTGAATGGGCTCAATCCCGAAAGCCCCTTTCCATTTTGCAGAACATTTTCTGCTGTCCTCATGGCCAATTCCCCTTTATCATTAACCAAGTCATAGCTAAAATATTCCAGTCCACTATCGGAACAATACTTTTCAAAAGTGGATAGTTGTTCGGCTGACATTGGGAAATGATTATTTCGCGCAATGACAATTTTGAATTGTTTATCAACTGACTCCACCAATTCAACTAAATACGCCATGGTAGCTCGAAAATTATTTCCTCCAGCCACCACACAAACAATCTGCAACTCAATCCCCGATACATCCAGCATTTCTCTTACGTTGCTAGGATTACTTGCCGCAAAATATTTGGGAAGTTGTTCTGCAACGCTGGCACCATTGTCCACAATAAATAGCTGTCTATCGGCTGCCGCGACACTCTCAAAAAGTGAGTTGAAGGCACTTCTATCGATCCTCTTGGTTTCACGATCAAGGAATGAAACTTTGATCGGATCGCGATAAGCCAGATGTTTTGAAATGGACGTTGTGGCATCATCGCTATCGATGACTACCGAGGACTGATGCTTCTCCGCAACCAGAAAAGTTAAAACACTTTTACCAACGCCTCCTTTGGCTTGAGTAATCGAAATTATTTTTTTTGGCATATTTATTAGGTTTAATTTTTCTTCTAAAAATGTCGGACATGGGTTTTGTTTTTAAAGTCGTGTTTAGGGTAATGTCACCGTCTATACAATTATGGCACCCTAATTCTGCAGTTTTTGAAAAAAAGTTTGCCTATGAGAATCTAGCTTATTGAGTCAAAAAAAATTGATTGATTTACACAACGTCCAATCAATGATAGGTAGAACCGATTCGATCCTTTTCTCTAAACAAGAAAAAACAAAGGCAACTTCTTCGGCTAATGGTCCGCCTAAGTAAATTCTTTGTTGAATTAGAGTAAGGAGTCCAAAATTCCACATGCATATTTCAGGTATGAGTTACAAGTTGTTAAAATTGTTGACCGGCTGAGGCGGCATTGGGTGATCAAGGTTTGGGCATTTCAATTCACACCTGTCGGCAATGGAGGTCGGAAACATTCACTACCGTTTTCATTCTATAGTAGACAAATGCGACCGACTTTATCCAAGTCAACCCTCAAAATCAGAATTGTGTGTGAAGCTTTTTGATAATTCTACATATATGGGCCGATTTCATAAATCGTTTTAAACCTCTTGGGAAAGACTTTCTTCCACTCAACCTTAACTCTTGGTACGATTACCACAGTTTGGTCAAGTACAATCATCTTTACCGGATGTCGATCAACAACATATTTCGTTTCACGGACTCATTTCAAATTAAAAAAGGCAGGCCAATTCTGGATTGGCAATTAGTGATCCAAAGACTATTTCAATTAATGATGCTAAGAGATATGCTTCCCAAATTTTACTGGAGAGCATTAAAAGTCAACCCGACTTGATCATCGTATCTTCTTTATCCAAACGGGCGAGCCTTTTAAAACAAAATATCCAACTGTACCAATGACCTTTTGATACTCGACAAATGAAGTGCTTCTCGGCTCAGCATGACTGTATTTCAAGAGTTAGAAAGGAGTTAGAAGGAAATTCAAAGCGTTCGCCGTGTCAGGTCTTCTCTCTGTCTCCTCTCCTCATTTAATTTAAGGAAATCATTGGCAAATACTGTTAAATTTCTTTAAATCTTCAATAAATTGGTTCGATATTATGCCTGTCGGGACTACTTTAACACTATTACGCTTGTCCTTCGAGATATTTTCTTGTGGGTGTTAGTTTTGGCTTCGTAAGCCGGTTGAAACGGAACCATCTTTCTGCGGTTTCTGGGTAACTTTAGCCAATAAATAATAAAATCACGGTAACTTCCTTTCTGTTCTCATATGTCAATCCTGCATAATGAAAGTGGCTTAAGTGACGGAAGTCTTCCTCTCCACTAGCCTAAATCATGGGTTCTTTTTGTATGGTCTTTTAATTTTGAATAACACTTCAGGTGTATTTCTTCCTTTGCTTGTTGGATTTTCAATGGTCACCTTCAAATCCAAGTTACTATGAAAAAGCTATGTTTAATTCTTTCGCTCGTTGCACTCGCTTGTCAGACGAAGAACAGAAAGGTTAAGGAACTCCAGCCTCTTACTTCAAAAGAAGATTCCATTCTGATGAATCAAGCCAAAATGTTCTTTAAAGAACTTCCCGCACGCGCTGACGACCCAAACAATCCCATAACGGCTTCTAAGGTGAAATTAGGAAAGATCTTGTTCTACGACAGTCGGTTGTCCATGAGGGGGAACAACAGTTGTAATTCCTGTCATCGTCTGGATTCCTTTGGCGTAGACCACTCCGCCACTTCAAAAGGCGACAACGGAAAACAGGGTAATCGCAATTCGCCCACGGTGTTTAATGCCGCGTTGCACAACATGCAATTCTGGGATGGTCGCGCAAAAACAGTGGAGGAACAGGCGGGTATGCCGATTCTGAATCCGGATGAAATGGCTATTCCACACAAGGGCTTTTTGGTCGATCGGTTGAAAAATGAGAAGTTATATCGCGATTTGTTCGCAGCTGCATTTTCGGCAGATCAAGAACCGATCTCTTATGGAAATGTTCAGAAGGCGATTGGTGCTTTTGAGCGAACCTTACTCACGCCATCGCGCTTCGATAGCTTTATGAAAGGTGATTCCCGCGCCATCGATTCAACTGAAAAGGCTGGGTTGAAAATTTTCATCAGCAGTGGTTGCCCTGTTTGCCATCTTGGCGTTGGAATGGGTGGAGAAAGCCTGCAGAAATTCGGGCTCTTCACGGATTACAGAACACTCACCGAGAGCCGTGTCGATGACCAAGGAAGAATGAGAGTGACCGGCAAAAAAACTGACGAACACACCTTCAAGGTGGCCGGGTTAAGAAACGTTGAAAAGACATATCCTTATTTTCATGATGGAAGTGTTGCTAACCTTGACCGGGCTGTCTCTATTATGGCTAAAGCTCAGTTGAATAAAACCTACAGTCCCGAAGAGTTGAATGCAGTGATTAAGTTCCTGAAAACATTAACCGGGCAGATAAGTGAGGAAGCGAAAAGACCGCCTGCCGAGCTACCGGTGCCCGCAATAGCCGGTGATCAGAATCAAGGTCCTCATTTATAAAGGGGCTTTTCCGAAATTCTTAATGGCTTTAAATCTTCAGGACATTTTGAATCGTTTGATGAGGTTCAAGCAGCTTGTCTGCCACCGCGTTTACGGTCGGTAGGTTATATAGCTTCTGTTGCTACCGAACCGCTCGTCCAACTACTTATTGATAATGCAGGAGCATTTTTCTAGTTTTCCTTTCCTAACTTTTTATCATCATAGGAAATGAGCATAGAGAGAACTGTTCCGAAAGGCATAGTAATCAATGCGCAAATTCCATCTGACCTTAAACAAAAAATCATTAACAGATGAAAAAGATCTTCTTCTTGGCGGCCGTTGCTTGTGCCTGCTCGCAACCACAAAAAAAGGAAATGTCAAAATACCCAGTGACGGCACAGGGCAACGT
>CAZNCO010000312.1:0-5898 GCA_964571345.1 uncultured Ohtaekwangia sp. | reverse complement strand
CACTCAAGCTCTGCCACATCTCTTCCTGGCGCACCATAAAGCGATCATACACATCGCCATTTTTTCCTACCGGAATGACAAAATCAAAATCCTGGTAAGATGAATAAGGGTTTGCTACACGCACGTCATAGTCAACACCGGCTGCACGAAGATTAGGGCCTGAGAAACTATAATTAAGTGCCTTCTCCGCTGTGATGCCACCACAGCCAATGGTGCGATCCATGAAAATGCGATTGCGGTTGAGCAGACTTTCAAATTCCTTCAATACGATCGGAAAGTCGTGCAGGAATTTATGGATCTTCTCCCATGCTTTTGGCGAGAAGTCGCGTTCAAAACCTCCAATCCTTCCAATATTAGTGGTCAATCGTGCACCACAAATTTCTTCGTAGATCTCGTACACCAACTCACGCTGTTGAAACATGTAAACGAACCCTGTAAGCGCTCCTGTATCTACTCCAATGACCGCATTGCAAATAAGATGGTCTGTGATGCGCGCCAACTCCATGATAATTACACGCAGGTATTGAACACGCTTTGGAATCTCAACCCCTAATAGTTTTTCCACTGTCATGTGCCAACCAATATTGTTGATTGGCGCTGAGCAATAGTTCAAACGATCGGTGATGGGAGTAATCTGGTTGAAAGGTCTGCGCTCTGCCAATTTTTCAAAGGCGCGATGAATATACCCAATGGTAGGAGTTGATTCAATGATCACCTCGCCATCCATCTTCAACACATTTTGAAAAATGCCATGCGTGGCAGGGTGTGTAGGTCCAAGGTTGAGGAAAGAATATTGCTTCTCCTCCGCTGCTGGCGTTATGATTTCGTTTGTATCAATCATCGGCCAAACATTTTATCGTTTTTGTCTTCTCTTGTCTGATCTTCCAACGGATACTCTTTTCGCAAAGGAAAAATCAGCATCTCATCTACATTCAAAATTCGCTTCAGGTTCGGATGTCCTTCGAAAATTACTCCGAAGAAATCATAGGTTTCACGCTCCAACCAATTTGCCCCCGCAAAAACGGTTGTCAGTGTTGGGGCAACAGGGTTTGCTTCCGGCAAAAATATCTTCAGGCGAATGCGCTCGTTTGAATACAAATTATGAAGCTGATACATCACCGCGATCTGTTGCTGATCGGGATAATGAATGCCACACAGTGTGGTGAGATATTGAAATTTTGTATCCGGATGATTATACAGATGACTAATCACCGAAGTGATTTTGTCTTTTGCAATAATCAGCGTAAGGAAATCCTTTTGCATTCCTGCTTCGAGGACTGCTCCTTCAAAGTTTTCGTTGATGATGGAAATGATTTGCTCTTGCCTTGCGCTGTCCATCATTCAATTCCGTATTTATTCAACATTGCTTTGTATTCAGCCGAATCGCGTCTGCGAAGGGACTCCGACTCAACCAACTGCTGAATCTTCATCACGCCATCAATGATTTGCTCCGGCCTTGGAGGGCAACCTGGCACATATACATCCACTGGAATAATGCGATCAATGCCTTGCAGCACACTGTAGGTATCAAATATTCCTCCGCTGGAAGCGCATGCCCCCACCGACAATACCCATCTCGGCTCCGCCATCTGCTCGTACACTTGTCGCAGCACAGGCCCCATCTTCTTGGCGATGGTCCCCATCACCATCAACAAATCTGCCTGGCGTGGTGAGAAGCTCAAACGCTCTGAACCAAAACGGGCGAGATCATAATGAGCCCCCATGGTCGCCATGAACTCGATTCCACAACAGGAGGTAGCAAAGGGCAACGGCCAGATGGAATTCTTTCGCGCAAGCCCCACTACTTTATCAAGGCGCGTGGCAAAGAAGCCGGCACCTTCATAGCCTTCCGGTTTCTCACCTACTGAAATTTTATTTGCAGTTGTCTCCATCAATCCTCCCATTTAAGTGCACCCTTCTTCAACAAATAGAAAAATCCAACCAACAAAAAACCAATGAACACAACCATCTCTACAAACCCAGCCAGTTTCAACTCTTTAAAGTTTACAGCCCATGGATACATAAAGATCACCTCTACATCAAATAGCACGAATAAAATTGCTACGAGAAAATACTTAATATTGAAAGGAATACGTGCATTTCCCTGCGATTCGATACCGCACTCAAAGGCATCTAGTTTCGTTTGCGTTTTTCTTTTAGGGCCCAGCAGGTGCGTTGCCAACATGGTTACCCCAATAAAGCCCAGAGCAACTAAAAACATGATTACTACTGGCGCGAATTGGACTATGTGAGAATCCATATTTGTTTAAAACAGGTTCAAATTTCTCACTTTTTTGAATCTAACCGAGTAATACGCGATAAAAATTTGGATTTCATTTTTGCACTCGATTGATAAAATAATTAAAAAGATTTTTGTTCTGTATTTTAACTTCGTTCTAACTCGCTAAACAAAAGTTTTCACACTTTTAGAAAACAGCAAAAGTTAAAAAGAGTTTTAAACCTACACATTTTTGAATAAGCTTTATCACATGCTGAGTCTTGTCGGATGACTATTCACACATCCTGCGTATTGTCTTTAGATTTTTTTTATGCCTGATTCAAGTGAATACCCCAACTGCTAGTCTCCTTTCGGATACCCGACCGGCTCGTGCCCGGAGTGTGGTCATGAATGGAATCCCAACAACGTCATAGAATCCATAACAGAAGAAGCTGATTCGCAAGTGGGTAAAAGATGCTAATGGCATTTGCAAAATGGAGATACTGTCATTTGATTACAGATTTACCTGTGAAATGTGCGTCCAAGCCCATTAAAGCCGGCACAAAAATGAAGAACATTAAGCTCACCAGCGGAGATCATAATATTTACTGCAAAGTTGAGGGATTTGGAGCGATAGCGCTCAAGTCTATTTTTGTAAGAAAAGGAAAGGCGCTAAACGCCATGTAAAGATTTATCATCACGATTTGCTGACTCATGCTTCAATAAATATTGATTAAGCACCGCTCAAAATATCATTGAAGCAATGAGTATCAATTAGCTGGTCAAGGTTTACAAAACTGTCGCTCATTGCTTCGTTCTTCATTCTCAGTTGGCTCATCGTTATTAGCTCAATGTTCTTTCTTCATATTGCAATAGTGTCGCGTTGATCTGCGTTCTATGCGCTGGCTAGGTCCTTCGCTATTCTGGTTAAATCCTTTTGGAACCATTTTGGCTGGATATAGCCAAGACGAACTTTGAACGCAATATGCATTAAGGATAGGGCAAGCTAACCTATACGCACCAGCAACAAAACACAATTTGTACTGCACAGGAATGATGTCACAAAACGGATCGATTACTGCTTTGAACGCCCACGGGCTGTTGCATGATGGTTTTCTTGTATCATTAGCACCGGAACAGAGAAACACCTTGAGATCGTCTTGCAGGCGACTAAAACGGAGTGTTATGGCTGACTACGGGCCAGATAAGCAAGTCGAATAGATCAATGCACTCTTGTCGGAGCACGGTACGACTGACCGGACAAAATTGATCATTTTCGTACATCTGATTTACAGCACTTTATGCAACCTTCACGAATTGCCGCGCGTCTTAGTCACATAAAAACACCATCCCCATGCGCATCACTTTAGCACTTATTTTGGCCTTGTTTGTTGGCAATCTTTTTGGGCAAACCAAAGAGATTTCGACATCATCATTTTCGGAACTTACCGTGTCTGGTCCTTTTAAGGTAACGTTGGTAAAAGCCGCGAAAAGTAAAGTAGAAATCGATTATCGCGATATCGACCCAAAGGATGTCATTACTGATTGCAGTGGCGATGAATTGGAGATACGAATCCGAAACCGCAGCTTCTTTGACTTTGGCGATGATTGGGAAGGCAACCGTGGCCGTAACTTTGCCACTATTACGATTTATTATACAACGCTGTCTACAATCGACATTAGCAAGGGAGCAGCCCTGAAGTCCTCCGAAGTAATCACAGCCCAGAATATGAAGCTAAGAAGCCGGATGGGAGCAGAGATGAAGCTTAACCTGCAAGTGAAAGAACTAACTCTGGAGTCTTCAATGGGAAGTGACGTTGATCTCACTGGCACAGCAGAAAACTTTGACCTGAGAGCAAAGATGGGCTCCGATGTAGACGCATCTCAGCTAAAGTGCCAGGATGTGAAAGTGAGTGCCTCGATGGGCGCCTCGGTGAGAGTGTTTGCTGAAAATGATCTTGATGCGTCAGCAAACTTTGGCGCATCTGTTACTTGCAAGGGAAATCCCAAACACAAGAATACTTCGGGCACATTTGGGGCGGATTTCCACTAATGATAAAGATTTAAGTAACAGCATAGCCCATTTGAGCATCGAAAAATGGCATTACCTAAAAAAATAAAAGCAGCCCTGAATTAATTCAGGGCTGCTCTTTTTACGCTCGCTGTTAATAGCCTAGGCTAACTCAAAATTTTACTGTACGACAATCTTCAAGTTTTGACCTTACGACTGCTTTTCCAGCAATTCTTTTAGGCGGCTTTCCTGATCTCCTCCAGTTGTTCTTCCTTCGCACGCTTTATCTGTATGATATTAAGCTTGTTTAACAGGCGAATCACCTGATATGTTGGATCGATTTCGTGCCAGCGGATTCCTCCGAAATTTGCACGAGACCCGTTCTTGTGGTGATTGTTATGATAGCTCTCTCCCATCATCAGGAAATCAAAAGGAAGAAAGTTTTTGGAAGTATCCTTTACAGGGAAATTGATGTATCCATATTTGTGTGCAAACCAATTGATGATCGCTCCGTGAATTGGGCTCATTAAGAAATGAACAGGCAGCAATAACCAGAGCCACCAGGCAGTAGCAAAGTTTGCATAAAAAGCTACATAAAGAATTCCCCAGAATAAACGTGACGGCCAGCTTCGCGCAAACTTGTCGAAGGCGGTCCAGTTGGGTACGCCCTCGGTAAATCTCTTATCCACTATCATTCTGCCATTGGCTATGTCAGAATAGATGGTTTTCGTTTTCCACATCATATTCCAGATCGTTTCGTCATAAGTAGGCGAATGCGGATCATTTTCTGTATCAGCAAAGGCATGGTGCATGCGGTGCATTACGCCATAGCCATAGGGGCTTAAGTAGTTCGATCCCTGGAATATCCAGGTAAGAACATAAAACACTTTCTCAGCGAACGGGCTCATGGTAAATGCTTTATGAGAAGCATACCGATGAAGAAAGAAGGTTTGAAAAAAGAGAGATAGGTACCAATGGCCTACGAAGAACAAAAGAACGGCTTTCATTTTAAAATCTCAGGTTTAAGTAGAATAATACCTGTAAGACAATCCCTCGAGGCATTTGTGACAAAAAGTGGGATTAATTTGAAAATAAAAATCCCTCGCCTTACCAGCGAGGGATTTTTATGTTAAGAAGCTAAGGGGTATTAGATTTTACCTGAAAGCTCTTTGCTAGCTTTAAACTTAGCAACTTTCTTAGCCTTGATTTTAATGATAGCGCCAGTCTGAGGATTGCGTCCTGTGCGCGCTGCTCTTTTTGAAACAGAGAAAGTACCGAAGCCAACAAGAATCAATTTGTCGCCAGACTTCAAAGTCTTAGTTACTCCTTCCATGAAAGAGTCTAACGCAGCGGCAGCTTGTACTTTAGTGATTTCAGCGTCTCCTGCAATTTTGCTAATGAGTTCAGCTTTGTTCATAGTGTTTTTTAATTAGTGGTTATTTTTAACACTGCGCAAAGGTAATTTCTTTTTACAACCAGCAAATTTTTTAGTGAAAAAATCACAATGTTTTCGCGGCTTCCCGAAGGTTCACTCGTGCGTGATGAAAGTTGATTCAAAAGTTATCCACATCAACTTTACTTCAAGCATCGATTAAAGAGTTGACATATCGATCACGAAGCGATACTTCACATCACCTTTAATCATCCTCTCATAAGCATTGTTAATGTC
>CAZNCO010000311.1:0-5906 GCA_964571345.1 uncultured Ohtaekwangia sp. | reverse complement strand
ATGCATCAACTGTCACAGGCCAGTGAAGCATTTAGATTATGTATTTACTTTTCCAATCAGATAATATGGCAATGAAACACCTGACTCTTATGCTATGCGCGATCTTTTGGATAATGCTGCTTGCCTGTACCAGCAAAACCAACGATCGCAACAACTTGAATACGCAAGCCTCGTTTCCTGATTCCGCCAAATTTAATGTTGATGGGCTAAAGGTGATAACTACCTTCATCAACCGAAAATCCGGCACCATGTCAACTCTGTATGGAAATCCATTGGCCCTTGAGAATACAATTGACTCCAACGAGAAAATAGCAGATGGAGAAATGTTTGCGTTAGTTACCTGGAAAGAACAGCCCGATACACATTGGTTCGGAGCCAATATTCCGGGGGATTTGGAAACGGTAGAAGTTTTGACAACCAGCTCAGATGCCGGCACGCTTAAAATGAATTACCAACGATATGAAGGCAAAGCAATGATTCCCCTGTCAGACACTTTGAATAGAGCCGAACGGATACGATTTATACTGAGTCAAAATCCTTCGATCATGCCATGATTGAAGCACGGGCGCAGTTGGTTGCAGGTAAGGTTTAGGCAAGGCACAATCCATATCTTGAGATAAAGACAGCTATTTCTGACCCTGGACATTCTACAACAAACAAATTAGCCTTGCCCTTAACTATCATTTCGACAAAAGAAGATTCAACTACATTTTTATCATCCTTGTTTTTATTTGGAAAAAATTCTAAATGTTCAATCGGTTCAAATTGTCTTGTTGAATTGCCAATTTGATAAAATAGAATTTCTCGAGGACCAAATACAATTTCTGAATCTTTTTCAGTTCTTCTAAACCTGACCAGAATTTTCAGATCTTTTTCACTCAAGTATCTGATAATCCCCCTCAAAGTATCCCCTTTTGTTGTAACGATAAGTGCATTGGCAAAATTTGAATATTCATCATTAGGGAGTTTCAGCTTTGGAAAGGTCTTTTTATTACGCCTTTCTTCACCACAGGCATTATATTGCTGTACCTGATTAATGAGTTCTTGTTCAGCAAATGAAAAATCATATTTCTTAGAATCACAATCCGCCAAAAGGAGATTAAAAATTTGAAGATATGATTTGTCAGGCACGAGTTCAGATCTTTTTAGTTCGTTGATTATTTTTCTCTCGTGCTTTAACTCCATAAAGGATGTATCCTTGGCTAAAAAATATCTTCTTACTCCAGTGGAATCCCTACCTATAAAAAGCGAAGCCTTTCCTATGACCAAAGCCTTAAGAAACAACACTTGGGAGTGTTCATTGCTGTTACCTGACTTTTGATTTGGAAGTCTAGCTGAAAAAAATAATTGATAGTCCTTAAATATTGAGTAACCTCGAATATCAATCGGGGTCAATTGCTCGGGCCAACCATTTTCATTTCTTTTAAATTCAATCAGGGAATATTGACTTAATTTTGATTCAGTCGACAGAATACCATTTACAGTATCACCTCGCAAAGTGATAATGTAGCCATTTGGAAACAAAGTTGCCTGAGCTTGTAAAAACCTAATGGTCGTAAAGCATAAAATTACTCCAAAGCAAGCTCGAATTAAAATCTTCTTACCCATTTCTTAAAGAGCAGAATTGATCGCTGGTAAGCTTCACGCAACCGCAGCAGAGCTATGCCGGGTAAATAAACTATTCACCCCAATAGTGCATAAAAAGGCTGTCGGCTTTTTTAGTAGTCATCGAGCACTTGTTCACTTTATACCACTCCTCCCATTTTTTCAAATCCTCAAAAAAATACTTGCGTACTTTGTAATGGGGCGTATCAAAATCGGAAATTCGTGGTTTAATACCTGTCACAGCAAACATATAAACATAAGCCTCAGACAAAGGTTTGACTGGTGTCTCTTCGGCACGTCCTGCACTCTTGATTATTTCTAACTTCGCTTCAAAAGTTGCCATAAACATTTTATCTGCACTCTTGCAGTTGGGTTGTGCTTGGCAAGCACCGAGCACCAATACTGGTAAAATTGAAAATAATTTCATCTCTTTCTTGGTAATCCATCTGGCTTAGCTGTTGGACATAAGTTATTTTTCCCGTTACACGAATTTTAACAATCGAATACTGTCCGTTCTTCTCACTGTAATCCTCTTGATAAACCTCGAATTGCCTTCATCCGCTCTGTGGTGAAGAAATTCTAATAAAAAGGAAACATATTGTATCTATTATTGATATTAACTACTGATACTCCTAGGCAATGCATCGCAGAAACAAATTGCTCACTTAGTTTAGAAAAATCTTTCCGCAAACTTTCTAGTAAAGAGCCAAATAAACGCTGATCAACTTTGGCGTGAGAGAGCAGAAGGTGTTCCCGAGTTTTAGCTAATTTCCTCGAATAAAAGTCATCAATGCCGGTCAAATAATGCCCTATTTAACATAACGCCCCTTAATGAAGGGGCGATATCATCGAGTGTAGTAAAGATTTTAAACAAAAGTCACACCCCCATTACTTCCCAGCAAACAATTTTGCCACTGCATCCCAGTTTACTACATTCCAGAAAGCTGCGATGTAATCTGGTCTGCGGTTTTGGTAGTGGAGATAGTATGCATGTTCCCAAACATCCAAACCTAAAATAGGTGTACCTTTTACTTCGGCAATGTCCATCAAAGGGTTATCTTGATTGGGTGTAGATGAAATCACAAGTTTGCCCGATGCATCTTTTGTAAGCCAGGCCCAGCCTGAACCAAAGCGACCAGCGCCTGCCGCAGCAAACTTGGTTTTAAATTCGTCAAAATTTCCGAACGCAGCATTGATAGCATCTGCCAATGCACCTGAAGGAGCACCGCCTTTGCCAGGCCCCATCAATGTCCAGAACAAACTATGGTTGTAATGACCACCGCCATTGTTGCGCACTGCAACAGGATATTTCGAAATGTTTTTACAGATTTCTTCAATGCTCAGATTTTCTTCCGGTTTACCGGCAACAGCATTGTTCAGATTAGTTACGTAAGCGTTATGGTGTTTGCCATGGTGAATCTCCATGGTGCGTGCATCAATGTGCGGCTCCAAAGCATTGAATGCATACGGAAGCGCAGGAAGTGTAAATGCCATATTGAATTTAGTTTATGTTGATTGATTTTTAAGTTGTCAAATATAACAGGGAAACAGGATTAAAGATTCAGGTTTTATGTGGATTGTATTCAGATATTTTCAGTGTATTATTTCTTCTTCTGATTATTCAAGTGATCCACCGGATCCCATTTGATATTCCAGATACTCAGATAATCCGCAAGTGGCCCGAGCCCAACCTCAGCTCTGCGTTTGTCCACACCTGCAGGATCCTCAATATCATATACATAATACGGCCCACCATTGTCGCGCCTTACCTGGCTTCCATAAATTTGCTTTCTTCCCTGCCGCATGGCCACACGATCCTCCAGCAAGGCCAGGTTGCCGCCAGAAGCTTTGCCATTCTTTACAGCCTCACGCATCATCGGTAAATATTTTTCCTGCATCGGTAATTCAGCATGCTGCACCACAAGAAACAGCGCACCGCTTCCCTCCGTTGTTGCTTCCTCCGCACTTAACCATCCATATTTATCCAGAATAGCAGCAACTTTTAGTTGATTCAATGAATCTGTTTTGTGAATAGTATGCCATATCTTTTGCATTTCCACCGAATTCCATCCGAATTTTTTCTCAATGCTATCTGACATCATTCGGTATTTCTGGTCTTCCCTGTGAATCATTTTCAATTCGTTAGCTGCGGGTTGAATCAAATGGCTTTGTACGTCCACTTTGTTTTGCCTGACTAACTCAATGAGCTTCTTCCATCGCTTATCCTTATGGAGCGATTGAAAATAGTTTGTCGTTTCAAGTTTCTCCTGGTCTTCGTATTTACCTTTTTCCGCGATCCTGAAAAGTTGGTGAAATGCAGAATCGTTCATACTACACATAGCCCATGCGGCACCCGAATTAAAACGATCTTCAAGTTTCCCTTTCCATCCGTTTGCTTTGAAAGCATTTGAGTAAGCCGTGGCTGCTCGCTTAAACTCCTTTGCCTTTAACAGTGAGTCTGCCTGGTGCGACCAATAGGCGTAGTCTTGCGCTACTACTGAAAGCGATCCGACTGCCAGGATAAAAGAAATGATATACTTCATAGCTCTTTGGTTTCATTGAAAATACAATCTTTTTTTAAAAAAATCATTTTTAGTGGTGATTGTTAGAGAACCACCTTTGGCTTAACCCGGTGCCGTGACTGAACTTTCTACTCCAAAAGATTATTTACTACAAAAAACATCTGACTAAACTCGTTACAAGAATAACGAACAGGCCTGAGCAGACATGAGACGTGAAAGGTGAAACGCGAGGAAACAGGTAACCTGAAACTAATTTTACAACCTCACCCCTTCTTCACCAACTCACCCAGTGTTTGAATTCCCTCCTCTACACGCTTCGACCAGGGTAGGCCGTAGCACAGGCGAAAGAAATTTTTGAACTGACCTTGTGTCGAAAAAATGTGGCCGGGAGCAAAACCGATGTTGTGTTTTAATGCACGCTTGTGCAGTTTAAAGGCATCTACTTTCTTGTTCATCTCCACCCACATGGCAAAGCCACCTTGTGGGCGCGTAATGCGAGTGTCTTCCGGAAAATAATCTGACACGGCCTGCGTGTATCGCAGACATTGTGTGTGCAATGCTTTACGCAAATGGCGAAGGTGCAATTCGTATCTTCCATTTTGTAAAAAGTGTGTGATGGCTGCCTGTGATAGTGTGTTGGTAGAAACGTTGTTCATTCGCTTCAGGCGAATAATGCGTTCTGTATATCGGCCCGGGATCGTCCAGCCAATGCGGTAGCCTGGCGCAAGTGATTTTGAAAACGATCCACATTGCAGCACTAGGCCTTTCTTGTCAAACGCCTTGCACGTCTTTGGGCGGGTTTTTCCAAAAAACAATTCCCCATAAATATCATCTTCAATAAGGGGAATATCTTTCTTGGCAAGCATCTCCACCAGGTATTTTTTACTTTCATCTGGAATACTGGCCCCCATAGGGTTGTTGAAGTTGGTCACAAACAGGCACGCTTTGATGCCAAACTTTGGAATAGCTTTCTCAAGGTAGTTCAGATCTACACCGGTCTCAGGGTGAGTTGGTACTTCCACCACTTTCAATCCCAAACTTTCCATCACCTGAAAAATTCCGAAATAGGTAGGGCTCTCTATCGCCACGGCATCGCCCGGCTTAGTCACCGCCTTTAAGCACAACGACAACGCTTCCATGCATCCGGCAGTCACTACAATATCTTCTTCACTCACCGCCCCACCCCAATTGAAGGAGAGTTTAGCAATCTGCTTGCGCAATGCGAGATTTCCTTGCACATGCTCGTAGTTCAAACAGCTATCAGACGAACTGCGAAGGGAGTGCATCACCGACTTATTCAACTTGGCCGAGGGCAGCAGAGAAATATCAGGTGCTCCGATGGAAAATTGCAGAATCTTATCGGCACGCAAATCCTTGTACACGCTGGAGATCATGTCATCCAGTGTAACCGGCACAACTTCGTTCGTGGGCTCACAGCATTCAGGTAACGAGAACGCGTGGCGGGGAGAGAATTTTACATAATAACCAGACTGCGGCTTGGCTTCAATCAAACCTTGTGCTTCCAAATGATAATAGGCTTGAAAGGCAGTGCTCAAACTGATGTCTTGTTCTTTGCTGAGCGCCCGCACAGACAAAAGTTTATCCCCAACTTTCAATGCTCCGTTTTCAATCAACTTCTCGATGCGTCACGCTACAGAGGCATATTTGTGACCTCTTTTGATGGCTGGTCTCATGCTTTTTCAGTTTTGGTCAAAAATAACTGATCACATAAACGGAAAGAAAACCAAAACTGTTATATTTCTCATTTCAAAAAGAATT
>CAZNCO010000310.1:0-5937 GCA_964571345.1 uncultured Ohtaekwangia sp. | reverse complement strand
AATGGGTCTTACCTGGTAGGACTTAAGGCGTCTGCTGCCTACAAAGATTTTGCTGTAAAATCAACCAATCAGACACGCGAGCAGGTTACTGAACAAGTAACAAAAGCATTCTACGCAGCATTAATAAATCATGAGCGTATCCATCTTTTTGAGAACAACATCGCACGCGTAGATTCTTTACTGAAAAATACTACTGCTTTAAATAAAAATGGATTTGCAGAAAGTATTGATGTAGACCGTATTCAAGTATCCCTTAATAACCTGATCACAGAAAAGTCAAAATTTGAGAGACTCCAAATCCTAAGTATTGAACTTCTGAAGTTTCAAATGAACTATCCCATGGATAAACCTCTTGAACTGGCAGGCGAAATTGAAGATGTTAGTACTGTAGTTATTCTGGATGACTACTTGAAGGACTGGAATTATAAGAACAGGCCAGACTACCAGGTACTAGAAGCAAACCGGAAGTTGCAAAGCTTGAACGTACGAAATAAATACGCAGCCGCATTGCCTGTATTAAGCGCCAATGCCACATTAGGTTATTCTAAACAGGCAGCAACATTCGGTAACTTATTTACAAATGGCCCTTCATTTCCTGAAACTTCAACCGGTACAGGCCCGGATAAATTATATCCATTCAGTTCGCTCGGGCTCACCTTGAGTGTCCCGATTTTTAGCGGCCTGCAAAGGACGTATCAGTTGCAACAAGAAAAACTTCGATTGCAAAAGGTTGACAACACTTACACTTCGTTGAAGTCGGGCATCGACTTGCAAATCAAACAAGCGGTCACAAACTATCAAAACAGCGTGCAGTCGCTTGATGCGCAAATGAAAAATATGAAGTTAGCAGAGAAGGTAGCTCATGTCACAAAAATAAAGTACGAACAAGGAGTAGGCTCAAACCTGGAAGTTGTAGATGCAGAGTCAAGCTTGAAAGAAGCCCAGGTGAATTACTACAATGCACTTTACGATGCGTTGGTTGCTAAGACTGATTTGGACAAGCCTTTGGAAAACTTTTACCACAAACACAAACCAAATAACTAAACCTCGAAAATAAGAACTATGAAAACTATATACGCTAAAATTTTAATAGTAGCTTTTGGCGCGGCAATTGCAGCCTGCAGCGGAAAGCCAGAATCGAAAACAGCACAACTGGAAGCCCTTAAAAAGCAACAAGCTGAGCTGGCTCAGCAAGTTGCTGCTCTCGAGAAAGAGGTGGCAAAGGAAAATCCTGGGGCCGTAAAAGTGAAGATGAAGGATGTGGCCGTAACCGAAATTGCACCACGCAGCTTTGATCACTATGTTCAAACGCAGGCTTCTATTATTTCAATCGATAACATTCAAATGAGTGCGAAGTCAGCAGGTATTGTGACGTTCGTCTACGTTCGCGAAGGTGATGCAGTGAGCAAAGGACAAATTCTTGCACAGATAGATAACTCATTAATCCTTCGTGGAATCGATGAATTAAAAGCGCAACTTGAATTGGCTAATACTGTTTTTGAACGTCAGAAAAACCTGTGGGATCAGAAGATCGGTACCGAAGTTCAATACCTGCAGGCAAAGAGTAACAAAGAGAGCCTTGAGCGTAGACTTGCTTCACTGCAAGAGCAAAGCGAAATGACCAAGATCAAAGCACCCATCAACGGAACGATCGATGCGGTGAACATTAAAGTCGGTGAGAATGCAGCGCCCGGCATGCCTGTATTCCGTGTAGTAAATACAAACGATTTGAAGGCATCCGCTAAGATTTCTGAAGCGTACATCAATACCATTCACAAAGGCGATAAGGCTGTTGTTACGTTTACTGATTTAAATAAAACCATCAAATCCAACGTTTCATTCGTAGGTAGAAACATCGATGCGCTTACCCGAGCCTTTCCGCTCGAGGTGAAACTTCCAGCATCCAACGACTTGCGCCCGAACATGACATCTGTGTTGAGAATCATTTTCCACACCGAAAAAGCAGCCTTGTGCGTGCCGGTAAATGTCGTGCAGGATATCAATGGCGAGAAAGTTGTTTATGTTGCCGAGAGTGACGGAAAAAATACGGTAGCACGCAGGAAAGTGGTAGAGATCACAGGAGTGTATGACAATCTCGCACAAATTAAAAGTGGCTTGAAGGCTGGAGATAAAGTGATCACCGTTGGCTATCAGGGATTGAATGACGGTGAATTAATTAAGTTATAAACAAATTTAGAATTCGGAAGTTAGAATATAGATTTTGGCTTCTGAATTCGAAAATGCTGACTTCTAAATTCCAAAAGAATATGAAAGATCTCGAAAAAGAATTTAAACCTACAAGTTGGGCAGTTGATAACAAGATCGCTATTTATGTAGCTACAGTTATCATCTGTTTGTGGGGTGTGATTACCTATATCACTCTTCCAAAAGAAAACTTCCCCGAAGTAGTTTTTCCTCAGATTTATGTAGCCTCTATTTTCCCCGGTGCATCCCCTGAGGACGTAGAAAACCTGGTGACCAAGCAAATCGAAAAGCAAGTAAAATCAATTGCCGGCATTCGTAAAGTGACAAGCAACTCTGTACAAGGGTTCTCGAATGTGATTATCGAATTTGAAACCGATATTGAAGTAAAAGAAGCAAAACGGGAAGTGCAGGAGGCTGTTGACAAAGCAAAAAACGATTTACCTCCGGTGCCTTCAAGTCTTTTACAAGATCCTCAGGTTATCGATATTGATATTTCTGCCATGCCGATCATGTTTGTGAATTTATCAGGAGATTACGATTTGCAAACTCTGAAGAAGTATGCCGAGCAAATGCAGGATCGTATTGAAGCTCTCACCGAAATAAGAAGAGTTGACATTGTGGGTGCACTTGATCGCGAAATTCAAATCAATGTAGATATGTTCAAGCTTGCACTTGCCGGTGTGGCTTTGGATGATATCACCGGGGCCATCAACTATGAGAATAAAATCATTTCCGCTGGTGAATTGTCAGTAGATGGAATGAAGCGTTCCCTTAGTGTGAATGGTGAATATATTAGTGCTGAACAAATCGCCAATACAGTAATCGGTTCTATAAAGGGTGGCAAGATTTATTTAAAAGATGTTGCTGAAGTGGTAGATACGCACAAAGAGCAGGAAAGCTTTTCGCGCTTAGACGGTAAGAACGTAGTTAGTTTAAATGTGGTGAAGCGCGGAGGTCAGAACCTGATTGATGCATCTGATAAAATCAATGCAATTGTAAAAGATTTTGAAGACAACGTTCTTCCTCCGGGTTTGAAGATTACTGTTACGGCTGACCAATCAAAGAACACGCGTACCACGCTTCATGATTTGATCAATACTATCATCATTGGATTTATTTTGGTTACGGTTATCCTTATGTTCTTCATGGGAGCAGTGAATGCAATTTTCGTTGGATTATCCGTGCCGATTTCAAGCTTCATCGCTTTTCTTTTCTTTGAGCCACTCGGATATAGTTTGAACATGATGACGTTATTCTCTTTCCTGCTCGCCCTTGGAATAGTGGTAGACGATGCTATTGTGGTGATCGAAAATACGCACCGCGTCTTTGATAATGGCAAAGTGCCGATTCGAAAAGCAGCTAAAATTGCCGCGGGTGAAGTATTTCTTCCTGTGTTATCAGGAACTCTGGTTGTGTTGGCGCCTTTCTTCCCGCTGTTGTTCTGGCCAGGAACAATTGGTGAATTTATGAAATTCTTGCCAGCTACATTGATCATTGCTCTGCTCGCTTCATTATTTGTAGCATACATCATGAACCCTGTATTCGCTGCAGACTTCATGGGGGTTCACGATCACGATCATAGTCGTACTAAGTTTACCAAAGGATATAAAGTGAGTTTGACAATCTTCGCAGCGCTTGCAATAGTGTTCTACATCACACAATCTTTTGGTCTTGGGAACTTTACGGTCACCTTGTTTGGAATTTACTCATTGCATCGCTTTGTGTTAGAGGAAGTGATTTCAAACTTCCAGACCAACGCATGGCCGAAAGTACAACAATCATATATGAAGTTGATTGCGTGGTGCATCGAAGGCGGAAAACCTTATGTAGTAGTGGGGACGGTCATTTTCTTGTTCATCTTCGCGATTGTTTTCACTGGCATTCGCAAACCTCCGGTGGTATTTTTCCCGAAAGGAGATCCTAACTTTGTTTACACTTACATACGCATGCCAATTGGTACAGACCAGCGTGTGACGGACTCTATCACTCATGTCGTAGAGAAACGGGTAACTGAAGTGGTAAATGAAGGTGGTAAAAAGAACGATATTGTTGAGTCGATCATTTCCAATGTAGCAATTAGCGCTAGTGAAAATCAATTTGACAACACCGGCCAGGCGAGCCCGCACTTAGGAAAAGTAGGCGTGGCTTTCGTGAGTTTTGAGCATCGCCATGGAAAATCAACTCAAGAGTACATGGATCGAATTCGCGAAGCCGTGAAAGGGATTAAAGGTGCTGAAATATCTGTTGACCAGGAACCGAGTGGTCCTCCTGCAGGTAAGCCAATCAGCATTGAAATTTCTGCCGATAATTTTGACGTATTGGTTGCAACAGCCAATCGTGCGAAGAAATATCTTGATTCGCTTCAAATTGCCGGAGTAGAAGAATTGAAGTCTGATTTCCAAAGTGATAAACCGGAAATTACGTTGAGTATCGATCGCGAAAAAGCAAACCGAGAAGGAATTTCTACTGCGCAGATTGGTGGAGCCCTGCGCACCGCAATTTACGGAACAGAGATTTCAAAATTTCGTGATGCAAATGATGATTATCCTATTCAACTTCGCATAGAATCAGATCAGCGGAATGACATCAATACATTGATGAATTTGCCGATTACTTTCCGCGATATGACAATGGGCGGACAAGTACGTCAGGTGCCGTTGTCTGCGTTTGCAAAAGTTGAATACTCAAACAGCTTTGCAGGTATTCGGAGAATTGATCAGAAGCGAACCATCACACTTGAATCGAACGTATTAAGTGGTTTCACGCCAAATGAAGTAGTTGCTCAAATCAAAGAAGCTATGGATGCATTTCCTATTCCTGATGGAGTAACGGTAAACATGACTGGTGAACAGGAAAAACAAGCTGAGACAGCAAATTTTCTTGTTGTTGCTGCCATGGTTGCTTTAGGTCTGATCTTTATGATCCTGGTGATTCAGTTTAACTCAATTGGCAAACCTTTTATAATTCTTTCAGAGATTGTTTTAAGTATCATCGGTGTGTTGATTGGTTTCTCTCTGTTCAAAATGCAAATTTCAATTGTAATGACGGGTGTAGGAGTTCTTGCACTGGCAGGTATCGTTGTTCGAAATGGTATTCTGTTAGTTGAGTTTACTGATTTGTTGCTATCACAAGGAATGGAATTGAAAGCTGCAATCGTAGAGGCTAGTAAAACCAGGATGACACCAGTATTGCTTACAGCAATGGCCGCGACATTGGGATTGATTCCATTAGCGATTGGACTAAACATTGATTTTGTGACCCTCTTTACAGAATTAAATCCGAATATTTTCTTCGGTGGTGATAACGTGAAGTTTTGGGGACCGCTTTCATGGACAATGATCTTTGGTATCATCTTTGGAACATTCCTTACACTTGTGTTTGTGCCCGTGATGTATCTATTACGTGTCAGATTTAAGGCATGGTTTTCCAAAGTGGTGCTAAGGAAGCAAACAACGAAAATGGAGGTATCTCCATCTGTTTAAAATAAATTACCTTTAAAGCCGTCTTGGAATACAAGACGGCTTTTTTGTTTATGAAGTATCGCATTATGACACTATTTTTCTTTGTAATTGTCTTTCTGATCATCGATCTGTATGTATTTCAGGCCGTGATTACCGTAAGCAAAAACGTGAGTCCTACCTGGAGGCAAGTGATACGGATTGGCTTTTGGGTTCCTACCGCAATTTCGTTCCTGGGATTGTTGTGGTGGGCATTCAGCGATCCCTACAAGGG
>CAZNCO010000309.1:0-5937 GCA_964571345.1 uncultured Ohtaekwangia sp. | reverse complement strand
GTGATTGACAACGATGGGTCTCGATTGATAATTCAAACCAATTTAAATGCTCCCAACGAACGTATTGTGGAGGTGAACTTCGAGAAACCACAACCTGAAAACTGGAAAGACTTGGTGCCTGAGTCGAAAGAAACAATCGATGGGATCGGCATTGCTGGCAGAAAAATAATCGTGAGCTATTTGAAGGATGCAAAGACCGTGGTAAAGCAATTTGACAATCATGGAAAGTTTGAACGGGATATTGCGATGCCAGGAATTGGTACAGCAGGTGGTTTTGGAGGCAAGCAGCAAGACAAAGAGGTGTATTATACATTTACTTCGTTCACCACTCCGGCTACCATTTACAAATACAATTTAGCTTCAGGCGAGTCGGAGGAATATTCAAAACCAAAGGTGCAGTTCAATCCATCCGACTATGAAACCAAACAGGTCTTTTACAAAAGTAAAGACGGAACCACTGTACCCATGTTCATCGTGTACAAAAAGGGCCTTGAGCTGAATGGAAAAAATCCAACATGGTTATATGCATACGGAGGTTTTTCAATTAGTCTGACCCCTACTTTCAGTGCGTCAAGAATTGTGTGGTTGGAAAACGGTGGCGTATATGCGCAGCCCAATTTGCGGGGTGGTTCTGAATACGGAGAAAAGTGGCACGATGCAGGCAGGCTCATGAACAAACAAAATGTATTTGACGATTTCATTGCTGCCGGTGAATACCTGATCAAAGAAAAATACACTGCAAGCAATTATCTCGCAATAGCCGGTGGCTCAAACGGTGGCCTGCTAGTAGGTGCCACCATGACCCAGCGCCCCGACTTAATGAAAGTAGCGTTGCCCGCAGTGGGTGTAATGGATATGCTTCGCTATCACAAGTTCACCGTAGGCAAAGCGTGGGCGTATGATTATGGTACAGCCGATGACTCCAAAGAAATGATGGAGTATCTGAAGAAATATTCGCCTGTGCATGCGTTGAAGCCTGGTACGAATTATCCAGCTACGCTCGTCACCACGGCAGATCATGACGATCGTGTAGTGCCTGCGCATTCGTTTAAGTTTGCAGCTACTTTGCAGGCAAGCAATGCTGGTGACAACCCTGAGTTGATCCGCATCGATACCAAATCAGGTCATGGCTCCTCTAATCTCTCCAAGGCATTGGACGTGACGGCCGATCAGTTTGCCTTCACCTGGTACAACATGGGTGTGCTGCCACCTGTAGCGAAGAAGGGTATGTAGAACTTACAAAGTTTCTTTTGAAACTGGCATAATAGAATTCACAAATAGAGAAATCTATGTATGAATTTCTATGTGCGGTTGCCCGCTGCGTGGTAATGTTGCGAGAGAATGAGTTGACTTTTGTTTTGCTGACCGATGATGGACCCTTGTGATTTTCGTTGAACAACCAATCGTCCAAATCACCCCGCTTCAAAGTCTATTTCGCACCGTACAGTGTGCTCTTTCTGACAATACATTTGCTAAAAAGAAAACAATGACAACAACTCAAGAGAAGGTTCTCACCACGCAGGAAATAGCAGACCGATACCATGTACTGGCGCAACAAGAAAAATGGTTTGAGATACAGGATGAATTCTTTTCCGAGAACGTGAAAAGCATAGATCCTCCAGATTCGCCTTACATGGGATATGCCGAAGGGAAGTCAGCCGTTCGTAAAAAGGGTGAGGAGTTTGTAGCACGGATTGAAATATTTCATGGCGCCAGCACCACGGCACCTCTTGTATGCGGCAACCATTTTGCGGTAGGACGAGAAATAGACATTACCGTGCGTCCTCACGGAAGGATACAAATGAACGAAATTATGCTCTACGAAGTGCGTGAGGGTATGATCGTGTCAGAGCAATTCTTTTACCAGAGCTCAAAATGATTGTTGTCTGTCTTTTGCAACACACCTCTTAAACAGGCCTCTTAATCGGATACTCATTATCGACCTTTAACGCGTATTCTCATTCAAAATCGCCACTTCGCATTTGATAAATACGAAGTGGTAATCAAAAAAGTACATCAAGATTACATGCCCTGGTAATAATCCAATGTTACCGAACTATTAAGTCTGATAGCTGGTTCGGTTACTGGAACTGTAACGGCAAGATTTATAGCCAGATTCACATAATCGTTATGACTTTAGTTGAGATCAGATTTGTGGTGCGGTCGATAGTTATTATGGCTTTAATAAATGTGTTGGGGTCAGCACAGGCACAGAATTTTGAGACGCTATTAAAAACCATCGATACTTCGAAAGACAGCGCAAAGGTGCTTGCCCTCAATGAAGTTTCCCTGGCCGTGCGTGATACAAATGAAAACCTTGCTTTTCAATTTGCTGAAAAAGCAAAAGCACTGGCTTACAAACTTCAATACAAAAAAGGGATTGGCGCTGTGTTGGCAAACCTGGGGTGGATCTATTTCAGAAGAGGGGATTACCTTAAAGCGTATGAAGTTTCTTCTGAAGGGATGGCCATCAATCAGCAATTGGGAAACAAAAGAGAGATGGCAAATTGCATCTTCAATCTTGGATTGATTGATTCGAGATTGCGAAAATATGATTCTGCGTTGATCAGTTATAAGACTGCATATCTTTTGTCAAAGGAAGTTGATGATAAGGTAGGTATGTCGAAGAGTCTGAATGGCTCTGCTTTTTGCCTGGTGAAATTGAAACGAATGGATTCCGCCAAGACCAATTCAATGCTTGTTCTTTCAATCGCTGCCTCTGATACATTGAGACTTGCGACAGCCAAAAGAAACCTGGGTGATATTTATTTTCAAGAGGGGAAATATTCCGAGGCTCTCAAAAGCCTGAAGGAATCTATCGCGCTGGCGGATGCGGTAAACAATAATTTCCTCATGATGTCTTCAAGATACAGGATCGGGAAAACCTACATCAGATTAAACGATCCGGATAGGGCACTGGTTTATTTAAAACAAAATGTAGCCATAGCAGCGAGGAAGAATCTATCTAACCGACTGAAGTCTACATACCAATTTACATCCGAAGCATACGCCAGAAAAAAAGACTTTACAATGGCGTATAAATACCTGGTTCTTGCCAATCAGCAAAAAGATTCTCTCAATGAACAACTCAGTGAGCAACAGTTTGCTCTCGCGCAAGCCAAGCATGAGTCGAATTTGAAGAATGCGCGGATCAGCTTGCTTACCAAAGATTCGCTGCTAAAAGAAAATGAGATCAACAGCCAAAAAAGGTTCATCTATTTAGGCAGTGCAACTTTAATTGTGTTAGTGGCCCTGGTTGTTACCATCCTGAGAGGGTATAAGCGGAGTCGTGCAGTAAACAAGTTGCTGATCAACAGGAATGAAATGATACGGCAGCAGGCAGAAGAATTAAAAAACCTAAATGCTACGAAAGATAAAATCTTCTCTATCATTGGCCATGACATGCGCAGTCCACTGATGGGGCTTCACGGGCTTTTGAGTTTAATCAGCCGCAACGCTATTACGCAAAAGGAATTTCTTGAATTTTCTGCTGACCTCAGGCAAAACCTGGAGTACGTGAGAAATGATCTTGACAATCTCCTGAATTGGGCAAATGCTCAGTTAAAAGGAGCGAAGCCCATTTTCAAAAATGTGCCAGTGTACCAGGTTGTGAATGAAAAAATAAACCTATTGGTTGAGCTTGCGAAAGCAAAAAACATTTCTTTTCAAAACGATGTTGCTTCGAATGTTTACATCTTCACGGATTCAAATCACCTCGGGCTTATTGTAAGAAATCTGCTTGCTAACGCAGTGAAATTTAGCCATGCCGGAGGAACGATTACGGTTAGCGCCTCAGTGTTGAATGATGTGGTCCAACTCACTGTTGCCGACACCGGTGTAGGTATGTCCGATGAAGACGTAAATAAACTTTTCAAACTCGATAGTCACTTTACGAAGAAAGGAACACAGAATGAAAAAGGAATGGGTCTCGGATTATTGCTGGTGAAGGAATTTATTCAAATCAATAACGGTTCGATTTCAGTTACGAGCAAGATCGGGCAAGGATCTTCGTTTACGGTATCAATGAAAGGCAAATACGTTTCCGACATGAATGCCTTGTCTGCATAACAAAGTGAAAAGCCCAGATCTCGGTTATCACCTTTCATAGCACTTCGCTTGAGCTAGAGTTTGATTTGCGTCTCTTTTGCTCCGAGGCTTTCCAACAATACCTTTATTTCCATCGCCTCGATGCCTCCCACATTGGCATGGTGCAGAGGCGTAAAGCCGTGAGGCCCTTTTGCATTTACCAGGTAGGGAAACTCATCGAGGACCTTTTTTACCATTTCTGTTTTGCCCAGCATACACAGTGTGAAAAAATTTATTCGTGCGCCTTTCTCCAACAGGAATTGAACAATTTCTTTTTGTCCCGTGTGGCCAGCGGCTTCAATACCGTTTTCAAAATCACCTGCCCCCCAATCGTGCGAGGCAAAAATCAGTTTGGGTTCTTTTTCATAAAGAGATTTTACGTTTTGAAAGTTGCCGTGGCAGTTGGCTACGAACTCTTGCACCAACTCTTGGTTTAAGGCATCGGGTTTTTGTTGAGTAGTTTGCGACATAGATTTATGGTTTAAGATTAACAGCGAGCTGACACCCGTCAGCTTCGCCAGAAAGTTTTTGCGGTTCATACTTATTTTGGTGCACCAAAAGTGAGCATTAGTGTCATGCCATCCTTCCTGATTTGCAATTCAGTAGTCCTTTCTTGCAAAGAATTGCGGTTTTTGTATTAATTTTTAAAATCATGGAAGACACCATATTAATCTTGTTTTCAATTCTGGCAGGGCATATTCTCTATTTGTCCATCGCTTTGGTGCTCAACCACAAGCACACCGGCAATTTTATGTTGGGCATCATCCTGGTTTTGCTTGGGCTAAGAGTGGGTAAGTCGGTGCTCACGCTGATATTTCCAGCTGAGGCCCTCTGGCTCAGCACTGTCGGGCTCGCATGCATGGCTGCGCTGGGGCCGTTGATTCATCATTATTGTATCCAACTATTTTCTATAACCTCGGAGCGGTATAAAAAATTGCTTATCCATTTTCTTCCGGCTCTTTTATGCTGTTTTGCGCTGAGCTGGCCCGTGGTAAACATGGCCTACTATGTAATCACCTTACACATGCTCGCGTACTTGATTATCACCACACGACAATTGTATGTGAATCGGGAAGTTTATCGGGCAGACAATATACGATGGAGGTGGAGTGTGGGTGTTATGACAGCATCCGGTGTAATCTGGATTTCCTTTCTTGCACAGATCGTGATGTACACCCCGTTCCTGTATGCGACTGTGGTGGGCATTTCTGTTGTGTTGGTGTATGGGTTGTCGCTGTGGGCAAGCCAACAAAACAACTTGTTTGCAGGTGTTTCCAAAAAGAGAAGTGATGCCAGTGCAGCACATTATGCTGACCTTGGAAGCAGAATAAAGAACCTACTGGAGCTGGACGAAATTTTCATTGATCCTTCGCTCACAATTACAGTGTTGGCAAAAAAACTAGACGTGCCACCTTATGTGCTATCGAAATGTATCAACGCTTTTTTTCAAAAGAGCTTCCCCGAGTTACTGACGGGATATCGCATTGAAAAGTCAAAGCAATTGTTGCTCTCTTCCTTGAACAAGACTTACTCCATTGAAGGTATTGCCTACGAGAGTGGGTTCAGTACGTTGTCAGCGTTCTATAATGCGTTTAAGAAAATCTGTGGAGTTACTCCTGCACAGTTTCGCAAAAATGCTGAGGGAAAGATGCATGTGGCGTGAAAATCAGAGCGCAGATGTTTGCATCGGTATTGTTGGATTCAGCCTTACCATTGGTTTTCCGTATCGGACAAATAAGCTCTTTCAAAGCGGTATGTCCGCAGGATGTTTGCACGATGACCGCAGTATATCCGCAGTATGTCTGCTGGTTTCTTGCAAATTGAGCTAATTTGAGAATACCACTGCAGACT
>CAZNCO010000308.1:0-5945 GCA_964571345.1 uncultured Ohtaekwangia sp. | reverse complement strand
TTACCCCTCGTCCGTTTTGGGAGTGCAAAGGTAATAGAAGAAAATACTTTGACAAGGGGTATTTGCAAACTTTTTTCTATTAACGTTAACTTTCGTTGAAAATCAGCGCATTAGAATTAAAAAAAATTACGAAGAAGTTTTGCCGGACCTGTGAATCGTTTGCGAACGATCTGGGCCTGTTGAAATTAGCGTTATAGGCACGTTCAATTCCTGCTCGAGGAAAGAAATATACTCCGCTAACTCAACTGGGATTTCGTTCTCTTTAATATTAGCCAGAGGAATATTCCATCCCTTCATAGTTGTATAAACCGGAAGGATTTTTTCATTTACATTTTCGTAAGGAACTGTGTTGGTGATTGTTCCATCGCTTAATTGATACTGCGTACAGATTTTTATTTCCGGAAATATGGAGAGTACATCTGCCTTCATCATGAGTAATTGGGTGACCCCATTAATCATAATTGAATATTTTAATGATGGCAAATCAATCCAACCACACCTGCGTGGCCTGCCGGTGGTTGAGCCAAATTCATTTCCCTGTTTGCGCATGCGTTCTCCTTCTTCATCCAAAAGTTCTGTAGGAAAGGGGCCACTGCCAACGCGGGTGCTATATGCTTTGAAGATTCCATATACTTCACCGATATGGCAAGGTGCTACACCTAAGCCTGTACATGCTCCAGCCGTAACAGTATTAGAACTGGTAACAAAAGGATAGCTTCCAAAATCAATATCAAGGAGCGAACCTTGAGCACCTTCTGCCAGAATCGAAGAGCCTTTTTTTAACTCATCGTTGATAAAATACTCACTGTCAATCAAATTGAATTGCTTCAAGAAAGATACTGCACTCAAAAATTGGGTTTCCAATTCATTCCAGTTGAATTCAACTTCATGCTTCTTCAAAATCTCAAAATGAATCTCAGTGAGCTTGCGAAGTTTCTCTGAAAAATTCTTTGATAAAATATCGCCCACGCGTAAACCTTGACGACCAATTTTATCCTGATAAGAAGGCCCAATGCCTTTAAGCGTAGACCCAATTTTATTTTCACCTTTTGCCTTTTCGTAAGCTTGATCAAGCAGACGGTGTGTAGGTAGAATTAATGTGGCCTTTTTCGAAATAAAAAGATTGGACTTAATATCGAGGTTAAACTTGGCCAATTTTTCAATTTCTGATTTAAAAACAATTGGATCCAACACAACACCATTCCCGATAATATTTCTTGTCGAACTCCTGAAAATGCCGGAAGGAATCTGATGCAGTACGTGCTTGATACCATCAAACTCTAGCGTATGTCCAGCATTTGGTCCTCCCTGAAAACGAGCTACTACATCATACTTGGGAGCCAGTACATCAACAATTTTTCCTTTTCCTTCATCGCCCCATTGGAGGCCGAGCAACACGTCTACTTTCACTTTGCTAGATTTTACAATTAATGAATATTTATTTTTTATCAATGTCTTCTTCCGATTCGATAACCTGAAAGATAGAATTGAGTTTAGTGATCACCAACAACTTTTTAACACTCTCTGAGGGGCTCATCAAATAAACTTCACCTCCCTTATTACGAAACTTTGTAAGGATTGTAATCAAAACTCCAATGCCAGAACTGTTGATATAGCGAAGGCCCGAAATATCAATAATGCACGTAAGTACCTGGTGGCTAACAGCATCGTTAACAGCGGCAACCAGTTGAATTCCGTTGTCCTCACCGATCAAGTCGCCACTAATGTGAAGTTTTAAAGTTTTGGCTTTAATTTCTTGCGAAAAGTTCATGTTTGTTGAGTTGTTTTAGATTGCTAAATAAAAAGATCGTTATGAATTCATCATTTTTTATTTTCACAATTTTCCTTCTTGCAGCTCGCATATAAAATCAGTGAGTGGTGCACCACATTAAATTGCAACAACTCCTCCACTGTATTTTGAATATTTTGAATCCTTGGATCACAGAATTCCATGACCTTATTACAGTCAGTACAAATTAAATGGTCATGCTGGCGATACCCGTATGATTTTTCATATTGAGCCAGGTTTTGCCCAAACTGATGCTTGCTTACAAGATCACATTCCACCAATAAATCCAAGGTATTATAAACTGTGGCGCGGCTCACATGGTAGTTTTTTGATTTCATGTTATCAAAAAGCTGCTCAACATCAAAATGACCTTCGTGCGCATAAATTTCTTCTAATATAGCATAGCGCTCAGAAGTCTTTCTGAGTTCCTTTCTTTCCAGATAAGCCGTGAAGATTTGCCTTACCTGATCATATACTGCAGGATTAAATGCCATTGCTTAAAACGTAAATATACTCTTTATCAGAAGGGACCACAAAGGCTTCGTTTTACTAGCACTTATTTGACAAGTGAAGGCTTATATGTTTTTGCCATTTTAACAGCCTCATAAGCATTGATAAGGCCGCCAGATTGCGAAAGATCGCTAAAGTCGACCATTTTTTTATCACCTGGCCGCTGAACCTTTAGGCCATCGAATTTACGTGTTGAATTGATCAAAATATTCTTCACGTCATTAACATTAAGATTAGGGAAGTAGGACATTAATAAAGCAGCAACGCCAACTGCAGCAGGGCATGCCATGCTCGTGCCGCTTTCATTTTTGTAAGTATTTCCTGGAGTGGTAGAATAAATTTCAACGCCAGGTGAAAAGAAGAAGACAGATTTCTTTCCATAGTTTGAAAAATTAGCAACAAACTCTTCGTTTGCTCCCCAAGACGAAGCGCCTACTTCTAACCAATTCTTAGCTTCTTTGCCATTCAGGTAAAAGCGAGTTGGAAAATTTTTTTCTATGTCTGTATTATCGCTCTCGTTGCCAGCAGCATGAATCAACAACACTCCTTTTTGCTCGGCATATTTTACAGCCTTGTCAACTGCTTCCTTTTCGGGTGAAAAACTTTTTCCAAAACTCATATTGATCACTTGAGCACCATTGTTGACAGCATATATAATAGCGTTGGCCACATCCTTGTCACGTTCGTCTCCGTTAGGAACAGCTCTGACCACCATAATTTTTACATTGTCTGCTATCCCCTTAATTCCTATGTCATTTTTTCGATTTGCACCTATTATACCTGCCACGTGCGTACCATGTGTTGGATCTGGCCCCTTCACATCGTTATTGCCATAATTTTTTTCGTACAAATTGGCGTAATCATCTCCAACAATCAGCCGGGAGTTGAATTCGGTATTGTACCCATATTTTACAATCACTGCGAAATAATCAACGGCTTCTTTAATCTCTTTCAAATATTCATTTACATCAGCGTCTTCGCCCGCGTTGCGATAAAGATTAAGCATGAATCCTTTTGCAAAAAGCAGGCTCGGTGTGTTAGTTTGAAAATTCTTGACTTTGTCTATTGACAGAGTGTCCGTTCTAAGAAGCTGTTTTAATGTATCTACGCTTTTTTTCATGTTTGTATACAAACCAGAATATAGTTTGTATTGCTGTTCATTCTTTTCTTTGAGCTTGGTATACTTGTCTTTAACCTTTTCATACAATTCATACTCCGCCTTTTGTTTCTTACTAACCTTTCCGTTCGAATTCTCAAATTTTTTACTGAGGCTCATGTACTGCCGAGTAAGTTCATAGGTATCAGCATCCACGTTTCCGTTTTTTCCACCAATGAAATTCCAGCCATGGATGTCATCCACATAACCATTTTTGTCATCATCAATGCCGTTTCCGGCAACTTCACCAGGATTTGTCCAAATAATATCTTTCAAGTCTTCATGATCAGTGTCGATACCTGAATCAATCACCGCAACCAAAACAGTTTTTGAAGGTTGGTCCTTTAGCAAAGTCTGATATGTCTTTTCCACACTTAATCCTTGCACAGAATCTTGCACAGGATCAAGTAAAAACCAATCGCGAGGAACACTCTTATCCAAGGTTTGACCCACCGCACCCGCTCCAATCAAACAAAACAGGGCAAAACATTTCAAAATGCGCTTATTCATATTCAAATTCAGATTGAGGATGCAATATAGGTTTATCGGAAATATTTCATTTCAAGGTTTTTTGCAAAAGGGCTTTGAATTTTCAACCCAATTGCAATAAATCTTACTTCTGCATTGCGAGCCCGGCTTTTGCCATACGGTCAAAATCAGCCAAAACTAGATTTGTGTGTGATTTGAGAAACGAAACGAGGAAGCTATGTTTTACCACATTTGTTTGCTGTCTGTAATGCTTTTTTACACTTTATTCTTCACGATTGTTTCGCGGCTAAACGCCACGCGGCCAGACTCCAAGTAAGCCAAGTTTATTTAAGCCATAAAAGGATAAATTTTGATAACTTTATCCTTCAAATCCTTTCTATCGCATTATTATGAAAAAGGGAACGCTTGTTCTGTGGTTGCTTTTCGTTGTTTACAGTACAATGGCACAACCAATGATACCGCGGATATTAATCAATTCGCTTGGGCATTCGGCAAAAATCCAAAACCTAGTGTTCACACCTGATGGCGAAAAGATAATTTCTGTTTCCGAAGATAAGACCGCCCGCGTGTGGAATTTCAATACGGGTGAAATGCTCAAGAAATTTGAAACCCAAATTGGAGATGGACCAGAAGGGTCATTATATGCTTCAGCGATTTCACCAGACGGAAAACTTTTTGCCATGGCAGGTTTTACCACAACTGCAGATAAGCAAGTATACATCGCCATCATAGACCTGGCAAAAGGAGTCCAGGTTTCAACGGCCATCGGTCATACCAATGTTGTGAACAGCTTGGCCTTTACAGGTGATGGAAAGTTTTTGGTGAGTGGGAGTGACGATGGTCTGGTAAAAGTGTGGACTGTATCCAATGCTCCTCAGTTCGAAAATATTTTGTCTATACCCGTGGGCACAGCTGTTAAATACATGGCCGTGAACCCGGTAACACGAGATGTGGTGGTAGCCGCAGAAAGCAAAACAGAAATTTTGATGTACAACCTGGCCGGTGTCGAAAAAGGATCGTCAAAACTTACGCCCAAATCCTTACGAAGACATCGCGGTGAAATTAATAAGTTAGCCTACTCGGCAGATGGTATGTTTCTCGCGTCAAGCACTTTTGAAAGAGAATTCTTTTTGTGGAAGGCTGATGGATCGCTTGTCAAAGAGTTTAATGTAGAAACACCCATTAGTGCCATTTCATTTTCGCATGATGCAAAAATTTTAGTGGGGCTGGATGAGAGGGGAAAAGGAATGAGCTTTGCCGTACCGGGCGGAACAAAATTCACTGACTTCAATGGCCACGATAACACCGTTCTTTGCGCAGCCTTTTCACCTGTAGAAAATGGCAGTTATGTTGTAGCATCTGCTGGTGGAAACAATAATGAAATTTATTTGTGGAACCCAATCAATGGAAAATCTCTTCGTAAGATTAAGGGAAAGGGAAGCGCAATTCAAGATTTAGCTTTTGGTTCTGGGCTTGAACTTTTTATTTCTCAACAGCCCAACTCAAAGGCAAATGATTTCAAGAAAAGTTTTGACTTTCTGCTCATGAAAGTAAATACAGGAACAAAGTATACCCCTCCTGCGAAAGATTTAAATGACGGGATCAAACAAATTTCAGAGTCCTCCATTTCGATAAGGGGAAAAATAATTCAAAACGACCCGGGCGATGATGGTCGAATCCTAGATTATCAGGCAACCGCTGATGGGAATGTTGTGGTTGCAAGCGATCTATCATTAAAAATGTATGACCGTAATGGTTTTTTTCTGAAAGATTTTATTGGCCATACGGGTGGAGTAAGAGCAGTGACTGTAAGCGCTGACGGTCGCTATTTAGCCTCAGGAAGCGAGGATCAAACAATTATACTCTGGAAACTTTCAGAAACTGGTGCCGCCCCAAGCATGCGCAAAGCTTTTCCGGAGGAAAGTTGGGCAAACTTCTTTTCGTCACTACCTGTAGATTCGCTTACCAAAGAGCCATCAAAGCAAGCATGGAGAACTGTGA
>CAZNCO010000307.1:0-5976 GCA_964571345.1 uncultured Ohtaekwangia sp. | reverse complement strand
GTAGAAATACAGATATTCAATAATATTAAATACCGTATCTTCCTTTACCAGGTTAGAAAAATTAATTCCGGAATCTTCAGAACTGATAGCGGTGAAATGCCGCGTCTCTTTACGAGAACATGCAATGATCAATGAACAAACAATAAAAGAAAAAACAGCCTTACGAAAAAAATGGATCATCGATTAATTTTGAAGATGACTGGAGTATCGTTATTTCTTGCAACTATGACATAGTCCCATTTTCCGATTTTTATTTTTTTGATGTCGCGTATTTCTCCATCAACAAAAAATCCGGATTCCTTGGCTTTGATTGAAGTGAATCCTCCTTTACCATCGCCTTTCAGAAAAACTCCATAGCTGGCATCATACCTGCCAACCTCGGGCTTTACTCGATAAAGATTGCCGCCCATTAACACATCCATGTGTCCGTCTCCATCAAAATCATCAGAGGTTATACCGTACATTGGTGAAAACTGTGCTTCTATGGGAAGTTCTCTTATTTGAAATTTGCCTTTGCCGTCATTGAGCAAAAGCGAAGATGAAAGGACATACGCTTCAAACTTCAGAGCTTCCTTTAGTTGTTCAGGAGTAAAAATGTCCGTAATCGTAGCGTCTTTGTAATCTTCATATTTTAGATATTTCTTTTTGAGGTAAGGCATCTGCGAGATAAGGTCGTGACGAAGTGCCATGGGATAACTTTTGTCACCATTGTAGGTGCATACAATTTGCTCTATAGAGCCGTTCTTGTCGAAGTCACTTACGTACATGCTCGCTGGTTTATCTAAAGTTGCCCTGAACCGCGAATTGAGCCCGTGATTACCGGCTATAAAATCTATATCACCATCTTTATCAATGTCAACAGGTTGTAGTACATTCCACCATCCGTTACTTTTATCAAGACCCGATTCCTTTGTCTTGTTTACAAATTTCTTCCCTTCATTGATAAACACATTCACAGCCATCCATTCGCCAACAACAACTAAGTCTAAGTCTTTGTCGCCATCTATATCTGCCCATGATGCATCTGTGATCATGCCGATGTTCTTCAGGCCTGGGGCAACTTGATAAGTTACATCAGTGAATTTTCCTTTGCCGTCATTTTGAAGTAAATATCCGTCCATCGATACACCGTATCTAAAGGGTTCTAGTCTTACCCCAACAAACAAGTCATTACTGCCATCATTATCAAAATCTGCAACCTTCACGCACGATGTACTTTCAAATTTTGCGATAGGCAACAATTGATTCGATTTTGAGAAATTTCCTTTGTTGTCATTAATATAGAGTCGATCACTCAATGCGGTAGAACTCGTTGAGAACTCATTTCCTCCGCTACAAACGTAGAAATCCAAATCACCATCGCCATCGGCATCGAAAAATGCACTCCCAATATCTTCCGAGATAGCGTCTACGGCTAATAGCTTCTGATTGGTCCTTACGAATTTTCCACCCGACTGCTTAAATAATGCACCAGGCTCTTCTTTAGCTCCACCAATAAAAAAATCTTCTATTTTGTCTCCATCGTAATCTGCAACACTGATTTTGGGTCCCTCTGTACTAAGCATCTGATAGATCAAGCGATCACGGTCAAAGTCCACAAATTCATTTTCCTTATGTACAAAATCAATATTTAAATTTTGATTCGACTGAACTTCAAATAATTTCTTACTCAAAACAGGAGAGGATGATTTAAATTCTTTTGCATCCTGTTGTTTTAAAGTTAAAGTTTGATTTGTTCTAACTGATTCAAGTACAGTGGTCTTTCCGTTTGGCCAATCTACCTTAATTTGATCTGCGATTTCCAATTCCCCCAGTCCAAAATTCGGACGACCATCCATTGTACTCTCAAAACCGCGCATGGGCATTTGCTCTAAATAGTATTCCTTCCCGTTTGCTTGAATGGTAATTTTAGAGCCCAAGGCATGAATATTTTTGCCTTCACCGATTAAAATAAACTTTAGGTAATGATTCTTAGGGAAAACTTTTTCCGAATTATTGCGAAAAACAAAAGCAGGCATATTCACATTGTTCACCACAAGATCTAGGTCTCCGTCATTGTCCAAATCGCCATATGCACTTCCGTTTGAAAAACTTGGTTCATCCAGCCCCCATGATTTTGTACTGTTTACAAATTGAAAATTCCCCTTATTGGCGAAAACAAAATTTGAAACAGGATGTGTCGGTATGATATCAATTAATTTTTGGTAGTCTACCTGCTTGCCAGCCACAACAGTCCGAACAAATTCTTCGCTGCTGGCGTATTGTAAAAAATCCTGATTGGTTAGATCCTGATATATTCCATTCGCAACAAACAAATCCTTTAACCCATCGTTATCGGCATCAAACATTAATGCGCCCCAGCTCCAGTCCGTTGCTTCTACCTTTGCCAATCTTCCGATCTCGCTGAAAGTATCATCTCCATTATGGAGTTGAAGTATGTTTCGGGTAAACTGGTGATAGTAATCGTTGGACACATTGTACTGATAACGATTCCAATCCTCAAAAGTCGTCACTGTCTTTATCCTCGAATTGTCATTTGGAAGCATTTCGGTGACAAAAAGATCTGGATAAGAATCGTTATTAATATCAGCTAAATCTGCGCCCATGGAAGCACCACTTATGCTTTTCATCTCCTTGGGCAAACATTCTTTGAATGTGCCATCATGATTGTTGATATATAAATAGTCCCTTTCAAAAAAATCATTTGACACGTAAATGTCCTGCCAACCATCCTTATTGATATCTCCGACTGTCACGCCCAAACCAAATGCAATTACGCTCCCAAAAATTCCTGCTTTTTCACTTACGTCAACAAAGTGCCCATTGTCATTTCGCATTAATTTATGACCACCCAGCTCATCTCGTTTTCCGCGCTCATTTTTTTTCAGATTGAAACTTCCAATGGCTTGAAATGAATTATTTAAAACGTATAGATCAAGGTCGCCATCTTTATCGTAATCAAAAAAGACTGAATGCGTAGTGTAGCCGTGGTCAGCCACACCATACTCCTGCGCCCGTTCGGTAAAAGTTAAATTACCATTATTGATGAACAATTCATTCTCACGGTCATCGCCATTTACTCTTCCAGAGTTACAGACGTAAATATCTAGCCAACCGTCACCATTCACATCAGCCATACTAACGCCTGTTGACCAGGCACGAACACCTGCTACACCGGCTTTTTGGGTAATGTCCTCAAATTTAAAATTACCTTTATTGAGATAGAGTTTATTATCATTTTGATTGGATGAGAAATACATATCAATCAACCCATCATTGTTGATATCGCCCAGTGCGACTCCGCCTCCGTTGTAAAAATTACGATACGTATAGATATTGAACTTGGAATCAAAAGCCAATTTATTGCAAAATGCTACGCTAGTTTCTACGGAGTCAAGTTTACTAAACAAATAGTTTTGAGGGGTACTGTCGTTCTTCACATTTGAACAGGAGACTATTACTAGTAGCGTCACAGTAAAGAAAAATGCTCGCATCATTTAATGACTTAGGTTGATAATTTGATTAGTTCTCACGGAAGTCAAGACATCCATCTCTCCATCCCACCATTCTACCGTAATCCGATCAACTTTGCTTAAGTTACCAAGACCAAGATTAGGTCGGGGATCAACAGTACTTTCAAAGCCTCGCATCGGCATTTGCTCCAAATAAAATATTTTTCCTTCAGCTTCAACGGTGATTTTTGCTCCTATTGAAAAAGTATTCTGACTATTGCTCTTTAAAACAAACTTTAAGAAATGATTTTCAGGATGAATTTTTTCGTTCTGATTAACATAAACAGAAGCAAGTTCGTTGACATTATTTATCACCAGGTCTAGGTCACCGTCATTATCAAAATCTCCATAGGCGCTGCCATTGGAAAACGAAGGCATTTCTAATCCCCACTCTTTCGCTTTATCTTCAAACTGTAAGCCTGTTGTATTCTTGAAAACAAAATTTGCTACAGGGGATGACGGCATTCTGTTCATCAGGTTTTCAATCACTCTACCCTTGTTGGATGAAATCATTGCCCTGATGTTTTCTGGCGTTGCCACGAAATTGACATAGTCTTGGTCCAAAAGGTCTTTGTAGATGCCATTGGCGACAAAGATATCCTTGAGCCCATCATTGTCAATGTCGAAAATAAGAGCACCCCAGCTCCAGTCAGTAGCTTCCACATTTGCCAAGCGTCCTATTTCGCTAAAGGTATCATCACCGTTGTTCAATTGTAGCACGTTTCTCGGAAACTGATAGTAGTAGTCATTCTTGACCTTTAATTGATCATGATTCCAATCTTCAAAAGTAGCTTTCGTTTTTAACCGATCGTTTGACTGGGGAAGCATTTCGGTTACGAATAGGTCAAGGAGGCCATCGTTGTTGATGTCGGCACAGTCAGCGCCCATTGATCCCAGGCTCATGCTCTTAATTTCTTTTTCAGCAAGATCTGAAAATGTTCCATTCTTTTGGTTTATGTAAAAATAGTCTCTCTCAAAAAAATCATTTGACACATAGATATCTTGCCAACCATCTTTATTAAAATCTCCTATCGTTACTCCCAATCCGAATCCTATTTTACTGGTATATATTCCAGCTTGCGAAGAGACATCCACAAACTTGCCATTATCATTTCTCAACAACTTGTTTCCCTCTCCAGCTGAATCGGCTTCATTTCTTTGCCCCTTTCTCAAGTCAAAAACCCCGATTGAGCGAATCGAATTAGTGAGAAGGTAACAATCCAGGTCATTGTCTCGATCCATATCAAAAAATAAAGCATGCGTAGAAAGTCCCTCAAAATCTAATCCGTACTTTTTTGATTGTTCGGAAAAGGTGAGATTATGATTATTGATGAATAATTCGTTATGTCTCCTAACACCTCCAGGCTTGCCTGCATGGCAAACATAAATATCAAGCCAACCATCGCCATTAATATCAACCGCACTTACCCCACTCGACCATACGCCTTCAGTTGCTAAATTAGAATTTTCGGTCACATCAATAAACGCAAATCCTCCTTTATTCAGATACAATTTATTGGAGGTCATGTTGGCACAAAAAAAAATATCCAACAGACCATCGTTATTAAAATCCCCAAGTCCAACTCCAGCACCGTTATAAAAATTTCTATACAGGTAAGGGTTAAAATCTTCCGTTGCTACCAAGTCATTTCTAAATGTGATATTTGAATCTTCGCTCGAAAGCATTCGGAACTGAAATTGAGTTTTTCTTCCGCACGCCCCCCCGAACAGAGTTATAATCATTAGAAACAACCAAAAAAGTTTACGATGGTTACTCAACACTTTTTCTATAACTAGGGCTCGTCAAATCTTCAACTCGTACAACCACATACTGCGGTTGGTCTTCGTAAACAAGTATTCTACGATTACCATCAACTTTTACGGGAATATCCGACTTGTTGGCATGGGCTGTCACAAATTTATTTCCTTTATACCATGTGGTAAGCCAATTGATCACTCTCCGTTTTAAACTGTCAGAATAAAGATTCCGATTCCATGGAGCCCAGCCGAGGTAACTAAACTTTAGCTCAACTGCTGCCAGGGTCTCTTTTTCATCAAATTCGGGCCGGAATAAAATCTTGACCGTGAGCGGCACATTACTACTCATCGAATCTATCAACAAGTATTGAATATTTATCCCCTCTCCTTGAGTAGTTAAATGCTGCTTGTTTAGTTCCAAACACTTTTCACGAAAAATTGACTGCGAATCACCAAAATTGATACCCAACAAAATCGAATCTCTCCTGATTCCTTTCGCTAATTCTGACTTTACCATTTTAGTATATTCAGACTGAACGCAGCCAATCGCCAAAAGAGATAACAAGGCGAAAAATTGAAAACGATAGATCATCCAACAAATTTCGATCATTTTTTTTATAGACCATCATTTAAACAAAAAAAGTCCCAACAGTATGTTGGGACTTTTCCACTAAGTAAGTGTGAATAAATATTTTAGTAACCAGGG
>CAZNCO010000306.1:0-5981 GCA_964571345.1 uncultured Ohtaekwangia sp. | reverse complement strand
CATTGAGTTGATGGCTTAGCGTGGCATTGATATCGTAAAACGAGCCACTGCTGTTTTGAATGCTTTTATCACTGACTTTTTTAAGCAACCAATCTGAGGAGGTAGTTCGGCCTCCAATTAAAATAGATGTTTTGTCTTTAATGATTGGTCCTTCGAGTGTTAATCGGCCTGTGACGGGGCTAAGCCCTCCTGATCCAGTAAAACGTTTTAAATTTCCTTCTCTCGATCGCACATCCAACACAGAGGCCAGACGACCACCAAAGTCTGCGGTTATACCACTTTTATAAAGTTCTACAGACTTTATCACATCCGGATTGAACGTAGAAAAAAATCCAAATAAATGAGAGGGGTTATAAACAAAACCATCGTTGAATAAAATAAGATTCTGGCTAGCAGAGCCACCTCTAATATTTAAACCAAGCGTGCCCTCGCCCACCGTTTGAACTCCGGGCAATGCGGTGATCACTTTGAGAACATCAGTTTCGCCAAGGGCAAGCGGTACTTGCTTCATCGACTTGATATCCAACTTTTGTACGCCCATTTGAACGGTTGATACTTGCTCATCGCGATTCGAATTCACAAATACTTCCTTTAACGCAACTACTTCCTCCTCCAACTCAACTGCGAGTTCGCCATCGGAATACAGCATGACATGACGCTGAGTCACCTTCATTCCAAGGCTTTTAAAGGTAAGAGTGTGCTTACCTTTCGCAAGACTAATTTCATAATGTCCGAATTGATCAGTGACCACCCCAACATTTGTCTTTTCGATATAGACAGAAGCACCAATTATTGGTTCACCAGATCTAACATCTTTTACATAACCGGAAATAACTGCCAATCCATCTAATCTCCCAGACGATCTCCCGATCACATGCAATTTCTCTGATGTAGTCTTAAGTTTTTCACTACGATCAAATTGAGAATAATCAAATACAGTTTCCGTTTTCAATCTTCCGGTGTCACGAAAAAAATCAGGCGGAAGAGACGTGTAAATCTTCTTGCCTTTGGTAATGTATATCGATCTTTCATGGATTGAAAAATCAAATGATGTGCGATCAAAAACCTGGATCAGCGCCTGCTGCACCGTTAGTTTGGCAAAAACGCCAGAGACTTTTAACGTATCGATCGCTTTCGCGTCAAAGAAAAAACGATAAGAAGTTTGTTGCTCGACTTGCTTGACAAAATCAAGAAACGGCACGTTGGAAAACGTGCCATTCACAACTGATTCGATTTGAGCCTGCGCAATAAAAAAACTCAACACACCCAAGATCAAATTAATTTTCCTCATAAGGATGAATTCATTTGATCAAAGATTCTTACTAATTCAGTAAAAGAAGACTCCTTATGATTCTTAAAATCTAATCTTTCCCCGGTAAGCCTCTTCTTAATTTCAGTATTATCTCCTGATAAAATTTTAATCAAAGATTTCTTGTTTGAAAAATGTGTGAATTGATTTGAGATCATTACGAAGTACTTGACGTGCTCCTCAAATTCAACATTTAATACTCCACTGATAATTCTTTCTGACTTAGTCTTTTCTCTTCGGGCGACCAATTTTATTTTTCCTGCATATAAGATCTCATAAAACCCTTGCCTTAACTCTATAGCCTTGATAAACTCATAGCGATGCTTTTTGAAAACAATGAAACTTACTCGCTCGCTTTGCAGAGCTATTTTTGCACCACTACTATGCTCTGTTATAAGCTCATCCGAACTTAAATCATACATCATTGGCACGTCTTCGAATACTTTCCCAGCATAACAAATGGTTCCTTCCACCCAATCCAAAAAAAGATAAGGGTGCTCTTCTGCTACCTGGCGGTATTCGCTGTAGGCCCGGCCATTATATAATTGAGCATACGCACCAGGCGTTTTAGTGTATAGCTGTTCGGCATTCTTTTTAGCCAAGGAATAGAAGGATGTATCAGAAAATTGATTCTGAGACCTGGATTGAATTACCAAACCGAAGAAAGCAAGGAATAATAAATACTTGGCCAAATTATTTACGCTCTTAGAAGAGGTAAATAAAACATTTTTTCGAAATAAAGAACTACGCTACTTATTTGAACGGCAAGCTATTTGGCATACGCCACACTCCGCATCTCTCTAATGACCGTTACTTTGATCTGGCCGGGGTACTGCATATCGCGTTCAATTTTCTGGGAGATATCAAAACTTAACTGGCCAGCGCGTTCGTCTGAAGCTTTCTCGGCATCAACAATGACACGTAGCTCACGGCCTGCCTGGATAGCGTAACATTTTTCAACCCCCTCAAAACTCAAGCCTACTTGCTCCAGTTCTTTGAGGCGCTTCATGTATTGTTCCATCACTTCACGCCTTGCTCCAGGACGAGCACCTGAAATAGCATCGCAAGCCTGAATAATAGGAGAGATCAAACTTGTCATCTCGATCTCATCGTGGTGAGCACCAATGGCATTGCATATCACCGGATGTTCTTTGTACTTGATGGCTAATTCCATTCCCACAATGGCGTGAGGCTTCTCTAATTCTTCTGGCCACACTTTTCCAATATCATGCAGCAATCCTGCGCGCTTTGCCTGCTTCACATTTAAGCCAAGTTCTGCGGCCATGATCGCACAAAGATTGGCCACCTCGCGGGAGTGTTGTAACAAATTTTGTCCGTAAGAAGAACGGAAGCGCATACGGCCAATCATTTTCACCAACTCGGGATGCAATCCGTGAATACCGAGATCGATCACGGTCTTCTCACCAATTTCAATTACCTCGTCTTCAATATTCTTGGTTGTTTTTGCAACAATCTCTTCGATGCGGGCGGGGTGAATTCGTCCGTCCTGAACAAGTCTGTGTAATGACAAGCGCGCGATCTCTCTTCTTACCGGGTCAAAACCAGAGATGATAATTGCTTCCGGTGTGTCGTCTACAATAAACTCAACACCTGTCGCAGCTTCCAGGGTGCGGATGTTTCGTCCTTCCCGGCCAATAATTTTTCCTTTGATGTCGTCACTTTCCAAATTGAAAACAGATACGCAATTCTCTACCGCTTGCTCAGAGGCAGTCCGTTGTATGGTTTCAATAATGATTTTCTTGGATTCTTTGGTGGCCGTCAACTTGGCTTGCTCCATGATGTCTTTAATGAAGCTGCTGGCTTTGGTTTGCGCTTCTTCCTTCATTGACTCCACTAATTGATCGCGTGCCTGCTCGGCAGAGATCTTCGATATGTTTTCCAAAACAGCCACTTTTTGAGCATTGAACTTATCCAGCTCCTCTTTGCGCTTCTTTACCAACTCGTGCTGCTGTGCGAGGCTCTGGCGCTCTTCGTCCAGTTCACCTTCTTTTCGCTTCACCTGCTCCAACTCTTTATTAAGTTGTGCTTCGCGCTGCTTCACCTTCTGCTCATTCGCAATGATCTGGTTTTTCTTACGATTAGCTTCTTCTTCAAATTCCTGCTTCATCTTCAGCAGTTTTTCCTTTGCTTCGATGATTTTGTCCTTCTTGATGTTCTCGGCCTGCAGTTCGGCTTCTTTGACAATCAATTTTGCTTTGTCGTTGGCAGATTCTACGTCGTTGCGGATCCCTCTTTTGGATACAAGAGACCCAATGAGAATGCTAAGCAAAACGGTAACAAGTGCTGAGATCCCTATAACAATACGTAATTCCATAAAAATTTATCGGTTAGTTGTTTCACTAACCCGGATGGCAATCGCCAAAAATAGAAGAGAAAAAGGCAGGATGTTAGAGCACTTGAGAAACCAGCTGATTCAGATGGCTTACTTTTTCAACGATTGTCTTGTCAATCACTTGTAAGTTTTCTTCTTCGGCCATTTTATCTACCACGCAATCAAAGGCCACCATGGCAAGCAGATCCTGCTTATCATCCAGACCAAATTTTTCGCGGTAACTTTTTATACGTTCATTGATGAGCTTTCCGGCTGCCCGCACGCGCTCCTCGTCTGAAAGCTTTACTTTCATTGGATATTCGCGATCGGCAATTTTTAGCTTGATAGAGAGCTCGTCCATTTAATGAAGCGGTTTTTTATCGGCTTACGTGAGCAATACACTTGTCAATTTCACGTATGTACTCTTCGACCTTCCTTTTCAACTCCGTTACACCTTCCGTGTCCGGGTTAATATTATCCACAATTTTAGTTATTTTAATCTGATTTTTAAAATTGGACAGCTGCTCATCGCGCTTGCGAAGGTCTGTGCGCAGCTCATGGTTTTCCAATTTTAAGGTTCTGATTTCGTCTTTCAGGCTTTTATGGTCGTTTAGGAGGATAAGAATCTTTCGTTCCAATCCACTCAAGCTTGATTTTAAAATCTCCTGATCCATAAAATGATTCAAAATTTAGAATTCTGACATTTAAATTACTTCCGAATCACCGCTCCCATCTTCCCTTCAAAAGCGCTCATCAATTTATTCATAGTTTTTTCAATCTCCTCATCCGTAAGCGTTTTATTTTCATCCTGCAGTGTAAAACCCAATGCATATGCTTTTTTCCCCTGCTGAATTTTATCTCCTTCATACACATCGAAAGCAATTATCTCCTTGATGAGCTTCTGCTCGGTAGCACGTGCCAGCGCCTCAATTTCCGCAAACTTCACCTGGTTGTCGAGTACCAATGACAGATCGCGCCTTACTTCCGGGAATTTCGGAACTTCATACACTGTAAACTTCGGATTGGCTGCCTGGAAAAGAAACTCAAGATCAAGATCAGCATAAAAGACTTCCTGTTTAATGCCCATACTCTTGACGATAGCGGCTTTCACTTTCCCAAAATTTCCAACCTCTTTGTTTCCGGATTTCACTTTTACACCGTATTCAAAAATAGCATCGGCCAAAGGCTCTTGCTTTATCTTATGCAATCCTGAACGTTCCAACACCAATGCAACGGCCTGCGCGATATCATAATAGTTAACGCTGCGGGATGCATTTTGCCAGTTCTCGGTTTCATTGTTTCCGGTAAGGAAAATTCCAATCCTCTCTTTTTCATGATAGGCTTGTGCTCCCGGCTGTTCACTTTTCCAATATATTTTTCCAAACTCGAAAACCTTTAAGTCCTTCTGCTTCCGGTTTATGTTGTGCGCACACACTTCCAGCCCCGTGAAGAGAAGCGTCTGGCGAAGGATACCTTGCTCTTCACTAAGTTTATTCAATATCTCCACCGGCTCTCCTTCAAATTTCAGATTGAGCTTTTGCTGATATGCCTGGTTGGTGAGGGAGTTGGTTAAAATTTCGTAGTAGCCGTTCGAAGCCAGCATCGTTCCGATCGACTTCTTGTATTTGGTAATATCCTTTACAGGGAATGCTGCAAGGAAATCAGCGCCCACATGCTCGCTCAATTCAATACTATTCAATCCATAAATACGCAAGATCTCCTCAACAATGTCTGCTTCGCCAGTTACGTCTACCCTGAATGGAGGAACCGATACCGTGAACGTACTTTCTGTTTTAGAAATAATTTGAATATCCAATTTTTCGAGGATCGCGAAAATCTGATCACGCGGGATCTTCTTCCCGATCAACCGATCTACGTTTTTATCTTTTACTTCAAAAACGCGGTTCTCTATTTTATTAGGGTAAAGATCTATCAACTCAGATGCAACTTCACCCTCTCCTATTTCCACCATCATCATCGCAGCCCTTTTCACAGCATAGGCTGTAATGTTTGGATCAGTTCCTCGTTCGAAACGGAAGGATGCATCTGTCTTCAATCCGTGTTGCATAGAAGATTTTCGGATCGCCATTGGGAGCCAGTAAGCGCCCTCCAAAAAGACATTGGTGGTTTTTTCGGTGATGCCCGAACCAATTCCTCCAAAAATTCCAGCCATGCACATTCCCTTGCTGTCGCCATCACATACCATCAGGTCATTTTCGGAAAGCGAGCGTTCTTTCCCATCCAGCGTGGTGAATTTTGTTCCTGCAGGTAATGTTTTTACGATCACTTTCTTTTTGGTGATCTCGCTCACATCATACGCGTGCAATGGCTGTCCCAGCT
>CAZNCO010000305.1:0-5984 GCA_964571345.1 uncultured Ohtaekwangia sp. | reverse complement strand
GCCTCGTATACGAAATCCGTTTTTTCAAAATCGAAAGTGTGTAAAAATTCTTCAAGAAACTCGCGATCCAGCTTCTCGCCTTTCATGACCAGAAAAGTATTTGATGCCAGCGACTTCTTATTGATAACTTTTTCGGCTAGCGCCTCAGGATACGTGACGATGATGTTTCCGTCAGCATGGTTGTTCAGCCGATTGAGAGTTTCCGCGCGGAGCAATACATTGGCGTTTTCAATTTCGTCATACTCGTAAGGCCTTTTGTAAGACATCGGAAATTGAAGGATTTCTTTTCCGCCAATTAAATTCTGCAGGTCGTTGAGAAAATAGGCAGCTTCTTCTTTGTCGTGAAGTATAATCAAATGATTTGCCCGACTGCTTTTGTAAACGGAGGCAAACAGAACAGCATCGAGGCTTCCATGCAGGTTTTTAAGATGAATAACAGACTTCGAGGGCGTACGAATCCCTTCCGCCACGGTCTGCACGAGGCTATCGGCATGATAAATCGAAATAAAATCAGACGCCTTCAAATCAACCGATAAAAGAGGCGCAAATATCAGCATCATTAAATGAATTACAAGCCGGGCTATAAAATTTGGTTAGAAGAATTCAGTGTTTGTTCAACCGAAAAATTCAATTCAAATGAGATAACAATTGGTTGATAAAGATATAACGAGCAGATTTGCGTTATGCAAAACGTACGATTGCTATTTTATTTTCTCACCATCGCGTCATTATTATTCATGGTGATTGGTTTGTTCAAGCCATGGATTATGCTTTGGTGGGAAGATGTTCAAAACCGCAGAAAAATTTTTAAAGTGTATGGCCTAATAGCTTTAATTTTCTATTTGGTTTACTTGGGGCTCGGCTTCATTCAAGCTTAGAAGCAATTACCGTGTATTTCTGATCGATGCCGCTAAAGGCGATTACAAATTTTTCGCCACCATCCTTCAGTTTTAATTTTTTCCGCAGCGCTTCAGGTGTCAGAGGATAGTTTCGTGTTAAAACATTTGCTTTTTCATCGGGCAAGTCTTTTCTAAAGTCCGGTTTTTCGATTTCCACTTTAAATATTCTCCCCGGAAAATCCTTCACTAATTCCGATGAGGTATAGAAATGTGTATTAGGGTGGATTTTTTTCAAATGAAACCTCTCTCCGATCAATTTGAAAGAACCTGATTTTAATACGGAAGCGTTTGGCTCGTACAGATAGACAAGGGGCTTGCTAAAAGAGGAAGTAGCCAGGTATTCCTCACCCCATTCAAAAGAAAAAGCTTGTCTTTGGGCTTTTGTAAGATTGATGGTTTCTATTTGTGGAACAGAAACGAAATTTTTCTCGCATAGAAAGAGCAACTCTTTGCATTCATTATCTACTGAAACGATAAATACCTTTTTCACAAAAGGAATTTCTTTTATCCCCTGTGTGATATCCAGTAATGGCGATGTTTTTATAAGGATATGATCAGAATGATGAAATAAAAGAGGATGTATCTCAGGAATGTTTGGTGAGCAATCTTGAAGTAGAAAAACTTTCTTATTTGCTGTATCTCTGCGCGAAGGATCAACATATATCAAATCAATCCTATTTTCATTTCTGCTCAAAAAATCCTCAGCGCCAGACAAATGAAATTGAATATTTGTTTTGTCTAAAACTTTAAAGTTATGTTTTACAATCGTAAGCAAATCGGGGTTTGGCTCAATAAAATCAAGTCTTTTTGTCACCTTGCTTAAGAACAAACTATCCACACCAAAGCCTCCCGTCAGATCCGCCATTCGGGAAATCGTTATACCTAATTCTCGTTGAATGATTTGTGTTTTTAATAAAGCTGTCGCTTCGGAAGAACTTTGTTCCAGATTGAGAGAATGGGGATAAACAATTCCAGAAGTTTGATACAACAAAGGAACCTTGGTAGAAATTTTTTTTCTCGCAATAATTTGATCAGCAATTAATCCAAAAGGAATGTCGAAAAGAGTTTTGTGTTTAAGAAGTAAGTCCTGTATTACTTGCGTTTCCTGGGCTCGGATATAATCTTGCACTTGATTAAGAGCAATTGATGTAATTTCTTTTTCAGACACAATGCTAATGAGATTTAGTTAGTGTTTCATAAACCCATTTAAATTCTCGTGAATTGTTTGGACCACTGATAGGCATGTGTTGCATTGGTTTTAAGTTTTTGCTCTCATAAATACCTACCACTTTTCCGTCCACAACAAACAAAAGCTCCTTTTCGGACAGACCCTTACAAACTAATGTCAATGTCTCAAAACCAGTCTTTGTGAAACGGATATAAAAATATTGGTTCTTGTGCGTTAGATCGTCTCGTATTTGACCCTCTACCTTGAATTCAGAGTCTTTGATAATAGCTTCAGCGGTTATGCAGAATTTCTTGCTTCCATTCAACGACACGATTTGTTTTGCGCATGGGCCTTTGCTGTCGATCGCCAAAAAGAAGCCGGTCTGTGCATGAGCACGAAAACCGCCAAGAATAAAAATCAGAATTAATATCTTCATTTTTGGCCAAGGCCATTTTTGAAGAATAAATCTATGAAATTATTCGGACCGATAGGGGACCTACCAGATCATTACTCCTCTAATCCGCGTTCCTAACACGATAAGCAAAACGGAAATGTTGGCGATTAAATAAAGCGACACGGTTTGGGCAAAGATTTTTTTGAGAAAAAGAAAAAGGAGCTAACTTCGAATTGATCTGTAAAATGAAAAAAGCTTATTGGTTCGTATTTGTCTTTTTGGTTTGGTGTACGGCATGTTCACTTTGGTATCTTTTTGGTGTAAAAGGAGTTTTGACTTCCAATCAGTTTGATGCAGCCGATCGCTTCGTTGCGATTGCTGAAATACTTTTTATGTTGTTAGGTGCTTGCCTGTTGGGGTTTGCAATTGCCTGGTTATTAAAAGAAGAGCAGGTTTCAGCTCTTGAAATATCAGCAAATCAGTTACAATCCGAAAATGAAAATCTCATTAGATCAAGAGAAGATGCAATCCAACAATTTCAGCAATTCAAGAGCAAACAGAATACAGAAGTCTCTTCCCTCAAAATGAAAATTTCTCACCTTAATCATGATATAGAGAATCTGAAAAGCAAGTTGGCACAAGAAGAAGAGGTTGTACAAAAATTAAAAATTGAAAATGGCGAAAGAAAGTGGATGCTCGACCAAAAGAAATCCGAAGAAGAAGTTTTTGTAAACCAGATCCGTGAATTGCAATCTGTGAAAGTAAGCCTTGAACAAACAAACTCTCAATTAAAAGAAGAGATCAGGCAATTGCAATCAATAGGTGTTGAAAGAAATCAGGGTGCTCATCAATCATTTGTTCGTCTTGCAACCCATGATCACAAAGACGATCTAACAAAAATTAAAGGAATAGGCCCATTCATTGAAAAGCGCCTGAACATGCTCGGCATCTATAATTTTCAACAGTTGAGTGAGTTGGATCCGGAAATGGTAGATCGAGTGGGTGCGGCAATAGAATTCTTTCCAGGTCGCATTGAAAGAGAGAATTGGATTGGCCAGGCTAGGTTTTTATCAAGGAAATCTTGAACGGAATTCCTGCCAAAATCTTGATACTATAGAACGATTCTGGCAAATCACCCAAAGAGGTCAGAAAACACTTCGGTCAGTTTTGAGAACGAAACTATTTCGATTTTTGATTTTTTCTGGTCGATGGATTTCTGACTAAACTTAGATACATAAATTTTTTCGAATCCTAATTTTTCAGCCTCTGACACACGTTGATCGATTCGGTTTACTGCCCGAAGTTCCCCACCCAAGCCAATCTCTGCAGCAAAACAAACTTTCTCCGATACGGGAATTTCTTCCATTGAAGAAATCAGAGAAACACAGAGTGCCAGGTCAATCGCAGGATCTTCTACATAAATACCACCGGCCATGTTTACAAACACATCTTGTGTTCCCATCCTAAATCCACAGCGCTTTTCAAGAACGGCCAGTAGCATATTTAATCTCTTTTGATCGAATCCGGTTGGCGTTCGTTGGGGAGTTCCATAAGATGTTGCACTTACAAGCGATTGGATTTCTATGAGTAATGGGCGATTGCCTTCAATTGTTGCTCCGATTGTTGCTCCACTGAGCTGACCATCTTTTTGAGAAATTAAAATTTCGGATGGATTGGATACTTCACGCAAGCCGCTACCAAGCATTTCATAGATCCCAATTTCAGATGTAGAACCGAAACGATTTTTCGTGGTTCGCAGAATCCTGTAAGCTAAATGGCGATCTCCTTCGAATTGCAAAACCGTGTCAACCATGTGCTCCAGTACTTTTGGCCCGGCCAGCATTCCGTCTTTAGTAATGTGACCAACCAGAAAAACTGGAGTATTGGTTTCTTTGGCAAATTTCATCAACTCTCCAGCGCACTGTCGCACCTGACCAATACTTCCGGCTACGGATTCAAGTTGTGAAGAGTGAAGAGTTTGGATGGAATCTATTATTAAAAGCTGGGGCTGCAACGACTCGACACCATTGAAAATATTTTTTGTATTGGTTTCCGTTAAAGTGTAAAAATTTTCTGAAGAAAGATCAGAAGTAAGGCGTTCGGCCCGCATTTTAATTTGCTGCTCACTTTCTTCACCTGACACATAAAGTGTTTTCACGTTTTTCAGGGCCAAGCCTATTTGCAACATCAACGTAGACTTACCAATGCCAGGTTCTCCTCCTATCAATACTAATGAGCCAGGTACAATCCCGCCACCAAGCACACGATTAAGTTCAATATCTGGAGTAAGTATGCGGACTTCTTTTGCTGATTCAATTTCATTCAGTGTTTTAGGTTGAATGATTTTTGATCTTGAATCAGAACGCCAATCATTCTTTCCATCGGCTTTGACCAAAACTTCTTCTACAAATGAATTCCAGGAATTGCATGAAGGACATTTACCTAGCCATTTAGCCGATTCGTATCCACAGGATTGACAGAAGAAGACGGTTTTGGATTTAGACATTGAAATGCAATTTATAGCAAAATTATACTGAATATAAAACGGGAATTTCCCCGTTTTTTAAAAGAGAGAGAAACAATACTTTTAGAAAAGAATTAAACCATACATCGCGTCCAATCAACACATTTTTTTCAACGCCTGGTCTTTGTTTGAGTGGATTGCTGATTATGTAAAGTTTTGCTTATAAGCAGAATTGATTGATAGCATGGTGGTAGTTGCAAATATTAATTTAATAAAAAATAATGAAGACATACGTTACTATTAGTTTCCTGTTTCTTTTTGGAATGGCCTTCTCTCAAAAGGCTCCGCAGGAATTTGGGAAGGTTTCTGTAGAGGATTTGGAAATGAAAACCTACACGCCAGACTCATCAGCTGAAGCAGTTATATTAATGGATTTTGGCTTAGCCTATTGGGACGTAATGCTCAAATCAGTTCAATTAAAATTTCAACGACATGTTCGAATAAAAATATTAACCAAGGAAGGACTAAAATGGGCCAATGCAAGCATACCGGTTTTGAGCAAACGTGTGTCAGATCAAAGCATATCTGACTTCAAAGCGTCTACTTATAATTTAGAACAAGGTAAAATTGTAATTGATAAACTAACCAAGGAGAACATATTCGATGAAAAATATAACAAAGCAATAAATGTTAAAAAATTTGCAATGCCAAATGTACGTGTAGGCTCCATTATTGAATTCACTTACACTATTGCTTCAAATTCACTTAATGCGCCTAATTGGCAATTTCAATATGAAATACCTTCTAGGCAGAGCGAGTTTTGGCTCATGATTCCAGAGCAAATTCAAATTCAGCAATATGTTCAAGGATATTTAGCACTGGACAACTATGTGACAAAGCAACAATATTTCAGATCGATTATGGTCCAATCAAAGCATTGGGTGATGAATGAGATCCCGGCATTCAAAGAAGAGCCATACATGACATCAAAAGCAGATTATGTTTCCAAAATAAATTTTGCATTGCTCTCCGTTGGAGTTGCTGATCATTATAGAGAGG
>CAZNCO010000304.1:0-5995 GCA_964571345.1 uncultured Ohtaekwangia sp. | reverse complement strand
GTATTTTTTTTTTAAAGTTGCCGGGGTTCCATTGTTTGTCGTTGTTTTCGTCAATATGGACGAGGATTTTGTAGTCGCCTGCGGGGATGTTTTTGAAGGTGATTTTTTTTTGATTTGAGAAGGTTGCTACAGTTTTATTTGATTTGGATAGGAGGCTGATTATGAAATTTGTTTGTGCTGTCTGAATTTCAACATTCATCGTACCGGTTTCGTTGCTTTTGGGGATTTTGATATTCAGTTGCTGGGCTTTTGTGGAGTCTTTGTCATCGCTGACGAACGCAGCTTTTCCAAATATGAGTACTGGGTTGGGTCGGTTTGTTTCGTCTTCAGAAATTTGGAGTTTCTTTAGGATTGTAAGTTTTTTTGTTAACGTGTCGAAAGCTATCTCTGATGCTGTTATTTGGGATGTAGTAGCGGTGTCGATTTGTATGTAGATGCTGTCTAGGGTGATCGTTTTTAGTGGTTTATTGAACTCGGTTTGGGCTTGTAGTGTTTTGTTTTCAAGATTGAATGTGATGTTCCATTCGCTTAGTTTTAGTTTTTCTTCTAACTTTTTGGCATCTGTGGATTTTATAAAGACGGCAGTGTCTATTTTTTCTTGGAGGCTGTCTAGTGTTTGGATGTGGATTTGAATGGAGTCGTATGGATTCAATTCTTTTTGGACTATGATTTCGGCTTTGTTGTCGCCAAAGAAGTATCTAATTTTTTTTGTGGATGTTATTGATGCACTTGAAAGGAGTTTGTTAAAGCGAATGGTTGAGATTGAATTAGTGTTTCTGATGCTTGTGACTTTGGCGGTTCTAGCGTCACAGTGAAATATTGAAAGATGAACGGAGTCTTTGTCAATAGGAATATTGGTTGCTTTTACGTTGAAGCCGAACCGTTCTGATTTGCTATCGACTCGAAAGTTTTTGTTTTTGTCGTCAAAGGCATATAGATAGTATGATCCTGGTTTTAAGTTTCTGATCGAGAATCGACCCTTTTTGTCTGTTTTGGTGAAGTAGGTTGGTTTGTGCTTGTATATGTCGAATGTATCTTCTTGGTATGCAGCAACCGTTATCTTATCGGGTATTTTTTCTGAAAATACTTCGTCTATTGTTCCTGCTATTTGAAGTGAGTCAATTGTTTCACCTGTGCTGAATGCCAAGTGAAGGTCATCGGTTGGGTTACCTTCGTTAAGGTCTTGGATGCCTTCGCGGAATGCAATACTGTATGTGGTGTTTGGGCTCCATTCGAGTTGTGGGATTATGGTCAGTTTGTTTTTTTTTGCAATGAATTTGGTTTCTGGTCCAGCGATAGGAGTGATAAGTATTTCGTCTTTTGCATCCTTTAATTTTATGGCTTCATCAAATTCTAGTTCGATATTTTTTCCGCTGAATTGTCGTTGACCATCGGTGGGAGTCGAATGCAGGAGTTGGGGTGGTTCTGTGTCTTTTGGTCCTCCATTCGGTTGTGTTGTTCGCGCGCAATGAAAAAGACTTAGAAGAGCTATGATTGAAAGGACTCGGTTCATCGTTGTTTTGCTACATATATTAAACTGGAATACTCTGTGGATTTGGACGCTTTGCGGTTTGATATGAAACCGTTGTATAGAGCCTTGGTAATTCTATGTAATAGGTTTTGGTCAGGGTGAGCATATTTTTCACTTAGAAGAGATACATAATATGAATCCATTTTCATCGGAAAGATTGCTTTGATTTCCAGGTTGTGGTTCGCGGCTAAGTCTGATATGTTGTTTTGGTTGAAGTGCCATAAATGTCTCGGTACATCGTAAGCAGCCCATTTTGAATTGTAATGAATTGAATCATATGACTTGTGATTCGGTACTGCTATAAATATTGTGCCATTTTGTGCTAAGATATGTGTTAGTGAATCTAATGTCGTGTTTAATTCATGGATGTGTTCGAGGACATGCCAAAGAGTAATAACATTGAATTTTTGTTCGGGCAGGTTGGCCAGGTTTTTTTTGACGTTTATCCCAAGTTCTTCAGTTATTTTTCTCGCTTTGTCGGAAGGTTCAATTCCCATTGAATGCCAGTTGTGCAGTTTCATGTAGTTTAAGAACGACCCTGTTCCGCATCCAAAGTCGAGTATGGAGCCCTTGTCAGTGTATTTTTCGATTAGTTGTCTTTTGTTTCTTAGGGCCAGTTTTCTGGCTAGAAAATAAATTTTGTCCAGTATTTGGGCAGAGGATTTTGCGTGTGAAATGTAACTGTTTGATTCATAGTATTTTCCGATGATACTTTCATCAGGCTGTGGTGACGTAACGAGGAATGTGCAGTTAGCACATTTAAGAATTGAGAAAATTTCTCTTGTTACGGTTTCGTCTTTTACTTTTAAATGTGGTAGAAAGTGTTTGCCGTTGCATATGGGGCATACGCTAATATTTTTTATCATTTTCCGAGATATACTGTTAGCACTGATACGTCTGCTGGTGAGACACCGCTTATGCGGGATAGTTGCCCAATCGTTTCTGGCTTTATTTTCTTTAGTTTTTCCCTTGCTTCGTGTGATAGTGCCTTTACGCGATCATAGTCGAAGTCAGATTTTATCCTAAAGTTTTCGAGGCTCTCGATTTTCTTTACAAGATTTTGCTCTCGTTCGATGTATGGGTCATATTTGATCTGTATTTCTACTTGTTCTAGTACTTCATCTGAATATTTTTCTAGGGTATTTTTGATTTCTGAATGAAGCTCTTTGAAGTTTGCGATGTTTATTTCAGGGCGCTTCAAAAGATTAATAGCAGGTATTTTTTCCTCAATGCTGGATGATTCGTTGAGTGATAAGCCATTGTTGACTTGGTCTGGTTCTACTCTCATGTTTTGTATTTCATTCAGGGCTTGGTTGATTTGGGCTATTTTTAGTTTCAGTTTTTCATATCTGGCTGGTGAAGCCAAGCCGATGTTGTATGCTTTTTCGGTGAGGCGAAGATCAGCGTTATCTTGTCTAAGTAGAATTCGATATTCTGCGCGGCTCGTGAACATGCGGTAGGGTTCTTTCGTGCCTTTGTTTACAAGGTCATCGATCAATACTCCTATGTAAGCCTCCGATCGTTTTAGTATAAAGGGCTCTCTTTCGTTTATTTTGTTGTGTGCGTTGATACCCGCTATTAGCCCTTGACCTGCGGCTTCTTCATATCCTGTCGTTCCATTGATCTGTCCTGCAAAGTAGAGATGCTCGATGAATTTGGTTTCTAGAGTTAGCTTCAATTGAGTTGGAGGGAAGTAGTCATACTCAATGGCGTAACCGGGCCGGAACATTTTAGCGTTCTCGAATCCGGGTATTAGTTTTAATGCTTTGTATTGAACATCTTCTGGGAGCGAAGTCGAGAAGCCGTTTACATAAATTTCTACTGTATTCCAGCCCTCTGGTTCCACAAATACTTGATGCCTATCCTTGTCAGCGAATCGGTTTATTTTATCCTCGATTGAAGGACAGTATCTTGGTCCTAAACCCTGTATTCTTCCTTGAAACATGGGTGACTTCTCGAAGCCTTTTTCTAATTCAGAATGGACGTCTTGGTTTGTATAAGTTATCCAGCAGCTAAGCTGTTTTAAAGTAGTTTGATTTTCTAAAAATGAAAATCTGGATGGGGCTTCATCTCCAGGTTGTTCGGTCATTTTCGAATAGTCCAGAGTTCGTCCGTCAATTCTTGGCGGAGTGCCTGTTTTCATTCGTCCTGACTCGAACCCAAGTTCGATCAATTGCTCTGTAATTCCGGTAGCGGCTTTTTCAGCTGCCCTGCCACCACCAAAATTTTTTTCGCCAATATGGATTATTCCGTTCAGGAATGTGCCGTTGGTGAGTACAACGGCTTTGCATTTTATTGTAAGACCTAATGATGTTTTTACCCCCTCCACTCTACCGTTTTTTACGACCAGGCCGTTAACCATTTCTTGCCAGAAATCGAGATTGGGGGTTTTTTCAAGTCTTATTCGCCACTCTTCTGCAAATCTTAGCCTGTCATTTTGCGTGCGGGGACTCCACATTGCTGGCCCTTTTGACTTGTTTAACATTCTGAATTGGATAGTGGAATTATCAGAAACGATGCCGGAGTAGCCACCTAATGCATCTATCTCTCTTACAATTTGCCCTTTGGCAACACCACCCATTGCCGGATTGCAAGACATCTGACCGATGGTTTGCATGTTCATCGTTATCAGAAGAACTTTGGAACCCATGTTAGCTGCAGCAGCCGCGGCTTCGCAACCGGCATGCCCAGCACCCACCACAATTATATCGTATTCAGGAAGCATTCTTTTATAAGTTCCACGTGGAACAATTTTGGCTGATTTTTTAAAACTACTTTTATGGGAGTTCCACGTGGAACGTTTTTATTTATTCCACAAAGATAAATACTCGTTTTCCTTTTTTCGCATTAGGTTTTTTTGAGACGTGGTTTTATCAGAATATCCCATTAGATGGAGAGCTCCATGGATCATTACTCTCAGAAGCTCCTCATTCAAAGAAACAGAGAACTTCATCGCGTTCTCTTTGACTCTTTCAAGGCTAATGAAAATATCCCCTGAAATCTCATTATTGTCACAGTAATCAAAGGTGATTATATCTGTAAGGGTTCTGTGATTAAGGTATTCTTTATTTAGTTTGAGTAAATAGGAGTCATTGCAAAAAATGTAGTTGATTTCACCAATCTTAAAACCTTCAGTTTCGCAAGTTTGTTTCACCCATTGCTTAATTTTAGAAGCTCTGGGGGTCTTGTATCTAACTCCTTCTTGAAAGAAGTGGATTGGCATTAGGAATTCATGTAAAAACTCAACTCAACAACCCTTCCATTTTCTTTAAAGTTTACTTCATCAGAAAGGTGCTTCATTAAGAAAATTCCCCTTCCACCAGGTTTAGCTATGTTCTCAGGAGCGGTAGGATCTGGGAGCTTATGAAAATCAAATCCTGACCCTTCATCTTCAACAACGAATTTCAATAGCCCTTCATTTAAGCTCAGTGATAGAGAAACGTTCTTGGCGGAATTATTTTGATTTCCATGCTTAATTGCATTGTTGACTGCTTCTGTCACGGCAATCATGATATTTCCATAGATGTCTTCATCTAGGTGATACTTTTCTTTAGCATTATCAATAAAACTTTCAATGATTCTGATGTTATCAGAAATGGACGGTATTTCAATCTTGATACTTTTCACAATGCCAAAAGGTGTTGTTTTTTTAATTGATTCGTTTAAAATACTCTGTGACTTCCTTCTTGTAATACGGGTAAAACCTCGGTGGATACGTTTTCAGCAATTCTACCTCTTTTTCTTTTAATTTTAAATATTCGTCAAAAGCCTTAGGAATCTCTTTTGAATAATCCTTCGCAGTCTCTCCTTTTCTCTCTTTGTCTAAATTCTGCTCTCTCATAGATTTCTCAGCTTCTAGCAAACGTGTCAGGATCTCCTTTTGCCTTCTTATGGTTTGTTCTGTGATCTGTTTATTAACAAGATCCATCTCAGTCTGTTCCATTTTGGAGGGCAGATCTCCACCTGGCATCTTTCCTCCTTCTTTCTTCATTTTATCTTGCATCTCCTGAAGGGCTTTTCTGATTCTCTCTTGTTCAGCGGCTAATCTTGCCAAGTCTTCAGATAACTGTTTGCCCGTTTTTTGACCGCTTTTCAACTTTTCTATTTCCTGATTGATCTTCTGTTGCATTACGCCCAGCCCCTGACTTGGGGAGCCCTTTTTCCTTTTACCCTTTCCGGGCCGTGCATTTTGCATCATTTTCATCATCATTTCAAAATGATCATTTAGCATAAGTGCAAGGTTGTTGATCTTAGTCATTGAAAATTGCATCTCCGAACTTGCATTTCCTTTTCTCCGCTCCTTTAAATTAAAGACAGCCTTATCTACATGATCGTTGAGCTCGGAAACTTCTCTTGTGACAATTGAGCCTAGGAATGGATCTTTTTTTGCCAAAGCCAAAATACTATCTTCCAAAATCTTGGCATTATCTTTTCATTTCAGTTGATTTTGAGATATTTGAACGT
>CAZNCO010000303.1:0-5998 GCA_964571345.1 uncultured Ohtaekwangia sp. | reverse complement strand
CAGGAACCCTACGAAATAAAGATGTCTCTCAATTCAGCAAGTATGATGTAATCCTCACTTCTTACGGAGTAACTCGATTGGATATTGAGAGTCTTGCCAAATTCAGATTCAATTATATCATCCTGGACGAATCACAGGTCATCAAAAATCCGTCCTCAAATATTGCGAAAGCCGTTTTGCAACTTCAAAGCAGATACCGCCTTACTCTTACGGGTACGCCTTTGGAAAACACAACACTTGACCTTTGGAGTCAAATGACATTTATAAATCCTGGTCTTTTAGGCGGTCAGACTTTTTTCAAAAATGAATATCAAATACCCATCGAGAAAAAAGCGGACGAAGCGAAAACAAAAAAGCTTAACTCAATCATCAAACCTTTCTTGTTGCGCAGATTAAAGTCGCAAGTGGCAACGGACCTTCCCGAAAAAGTTGAGAATCTTCACTACACAGACATGACGGCTGAGCAAGAACAGAAATACGAAGAAGCTAAGTCGTATTTCCGTCATAAAATTCTGGAGCAAATTGATAAAGAAGGAATCAACAATTCGCGGATGATGATCCTTGAAGGCCTCACAAAATTGAGGCAGCTATCGAATCATCCGAAAATGGTCGATCAAAAATATGAAGGTACCTCTGGCAAGCTCGAAGACGTTTCTTTTATGATTGAAAATGCGATGCTGGAGGGACACAAACTTTTGATCTTTAGCCAGTTTGTGAAACATCTTGAAATAGTAAAAGAGATGTTGAAGAGCCGAAGTATTCCTTTTGCTTATTTGGATGGGTCGAGTAATGACCGCAAGGAGCAAGTTGAGAAATTTAACAGAGATCCGGATTTGAAGATCTTCTTAATCTCAATTAAAGCGGGGGGGCTTGGTCTAAACCTGACTGAAGCCGACTATGTTTTCATACTTGATCCTTGGTGGAACCCAGCCGTAGAAGCTCAGGCGATCGACCGCGCGCACCGTATTGGCCAGAAGAAAAAAGTATTCACATACAAGTTCATCACCAAAAATAGCGTAGAAGAAAAAATTCTGCAGCTTCAGAAGCACAAACTCAAACTCTCCGAAAATTTGATTCAAAGTGAAGAGAGTGTCGTGAAAGCCTTAACTGTGGAAGATCTTGAGATGTTGCTTAATTAGCATAATCCGATTTCTTACGCTTCCATCGGTTATGTGACCAAAGCCATTCCGCAGGATATTTTTGAATTATCTTTTCCGATTCCCTCGCAAAGTTATCAATTACAACTCCGCTGTCTTTTTCATAAGGCGGCATACCAATTGGAATAACTTCTGCCTGGTAGTAGCCTCGTTTTATCTTATGCACAGCTAAAAAAAAGACCGGATATTGAGTCATCGAAACAAGTTGATTAATGCCTCCGAAAAAAGCCGTTTCCTGATGTAAAAAATTCGTCCAATATTTTTTGTCAGTAGGGTTTCCGGGAAACTGATCTATTAAAATTCCCACCGCGCGATTAACTGATTTCCGTCTAATCGTTTCTCGGGCCACTTGTTCTCGTTTAACTGCATAACCGAAACGCGTGCGACTGTTTAAAGAAAACTGGTTGAAAAATTTATTGCTTTGCTCCTGATAGACAAAGTCCACAGGGAAAGGCATCGATAACGCAGAAGTTGTTAATAGCCACTCCCAATTAAATTGATGTGCCAACAAATAAAACACAGACTGCTTCTTGGAAAAATATTCATTTATAATCCCAGTATTCTCAAACACAACTCTGCGCTTCAATTCTTCGACCGAAATTGTTCTGAACTTAAGTGTCTCTACACCGAAGTCACAAAGATTGCGGTAGAATTCTTTTTGAATTTTCTTCAACTCTTTTTCGCCTTTTTCCGGAAAAGCGTTTTTTAGATTCTTCATGATCACATCTTGACGATAGTGAATTACGTAACATGTGATAAAATACAGAAAATCCGAGATTACATAAAGCACACGAAGTGGAAGGCGTGAAATCAATACTAATAAAAACATGGCTGCAAATTTAATTGGTTTGTTGTTTATTTTTGACCTTCAAACAAAACGTCATGAAAGATAAAGTGGTTGTGATTACAGGAGGATCCTCTGGCATTGGAAGAGCTCTTGCGGAAATTTTTGGAAAAAATGGATCGAAAATATTTATCACGGGACGAAATCAACAAGATCTTGAAAAAACTGTGAACGAATTAAGACAAACAGGAATTGAAATTAGCTACGTTCAAGCGGATGTAAGCATAGAAAATGATAATATTAAAATGGCTAAGGAGGTCATCCGGACGTATGGAAAAATTGACATCCTGATCAATAATGCAGGGATTAGTATGAGAGCAATGTTTGAAGAAATGGATCTCAGTGTTGTGAAAAAGGTGATGGATATTAATTTTTACGGAGTCCTTTTTGCAACAAAAGCTTGCTTGCCAGAAATCATTAAAAACAAGGGGTCAGTCATTGGCATTTCGTCAATAGCAGGTTATCGTGGGTTGCCAGGAAGAACTGGCTATTCAGCATCAAAGTTTGCCCTTAACGGATTTCTGGAAGTATTAAGGACAGAACTGTTGTATAAAGATGTGCACGTACTTACTGCTTGTCCAGGATTTACCGCCAGCAACATCCGCAAGCGAGCACTCACAAAGGATGGTAGCAGCCAAGGGGAGTCACCGCGCCAGGAAGAAAAAATGATGTCGGCTGAAGAATGCGCCAAATACATTTACAATGCTACTGTCAATAGGAAAAAGATATTGATTCTTACCAGCCAAGGGAAGCTAACCGTTTGGCTAAATAAATTTTTCCCCGTTTGGCTAGATAAGCTGGTATACAAGACGATGGCAAAAGAAGACAATGCCCCCATGAAATAAATACTACCCATTTTTAAGTTTGAAAATCGTTAAGTCTTGTTGAGGAACACCAGTTTCATATTGTCTGCCTTGCTCACATTTTTATAAAAGTCAACAAGTTCACTGTAGGTCTCTTTCGGAAAGCGTCCTTTCCAAACTTTCATTCTTCTCACATACGTTACCTTACCCGCATCAAACTTAAAGGAGGCTTCATATTCTCCAAATTTAGATTTGATTTTAATTGGTTCAGGGAGAAATTCAGGATATAAGTTTTCTGGAAATGAAAAATTGACGGTATCAACATCTATATAGTTTGATCTCCGCACAACTTCTGTTTTTCTTTCTGCAATTTTTTCAGGAACATGAGAAAGCTTATTCATAAGATTAGGTGTAATAAATAGACGTTTACCACTTGCCGTTGCATATCGATTTAAAGTCAAGTCAAGATTAACCATAATGGAGGGTACCTGGCCCTTTACTTCTTTCATTGAAAAAGTGTTCAAACTAAAGCTTGGTATATCTGTATTGTTTTCGACCCATTTTTTTTGTTCATCACTATTATTCATAACGGAATTCAATCCACCTGATTCATATTGAATACCATTATAGATAGTTCTTATTTTCGCCTTAGCATTACCTGAAAGATCTAATGACACATCAGCAGTGCGTGACTGCAAATTTTGCGCGGGTGTGTAGTTCTTTGTTCTCACGAGTTTTCCACCCTCTTCAGAAATCATGAGAGCCCAGCGATCCTCAGTGAATGACCCTTGATAGCCGAATGGATTTGTCTGGCTCGTGCATTCTAACCAAAGTGTGTCTTTACCATTTGGAACCGAAACAATAACATGGTTGAATTGGTGGCTCGGAAAATCAGTTCGTATGTCAGGCTCGCCTCTTCCTGCGTTTATAACTGTATAAAAGCTTTTTATTCCAAGTTCCTTCAACATAGCAACAGTGTAATTCGACAGTGCTTTACAGTCACCATAGCCTGTTTGATCCACAATTGAAGCAGGGAATGGTTGCAGTCCACCTATTCCCAACTGAATACTCACATACCTTGTTTTATTTTGAAGGTATTCATAAACGGCTTTGACCTTCTCTTCCTGAGTTGACAGCTTACTTACCAAATCCCGAATTTTTTGTTTGGTTGCTTCAGGCAGATCATTGCGGTTTTGATTTAAAAGAGCATTCCATTTTCCGTAGTTTCTCCATGAGGTCATATCGCCTGCGTATCCCTCATATTCAAATTTGCTTGGTGCCGCCATAATCTGCGCAATTACCTCTTCCTGATAAGGTCCATAAGGCTCCATTTTAATTGGCTTAATATTTTCTAATTGCCACGTGATGGATTGCATTCCATCCGAAAGTGCCTCTTTTTTGGGTTCGCTTGAAATGTTAACAGTCTTGTAAGACGGGGCAAGATCGGCAGGATACACAAGCTGATAAGAAGCATGCTGTGTTGAAGATCTTTCTCCACCAAAATAAGAGCTTGGTATGGAATACAAATACTTATTTTCTATTTCGTAGGTAAACTCGACTGTATATGGATAAGTTGATTGTTCCAAATTAGCAGACTTCACGCGGTTATCGCTAAATAGACTAAATCCGTCATATGCTGCATGATCATAAATTTCACCACCCTTTAGTTTTTTGAGTTGTTTTCCATTTGCGTCATACACATACCCATCAAAATCTAAAATCCTGGAAAGCTTATTATAGCCTACCGACCTTCTTGAATAGCGTTTGCCATTCTCATTGAATATAGTAACTACAAAATGTACCGAGTAAATTGATTTATTTTTATCCAAGATTTTAAAAATCATTTGGTCTTCCCTGACAACGACATCAACATTTTCTTTCAGATCCGCGGGAATTTCTTTCACGGGATATTTTAAATCCACAGCGAAAGTTAATTGAATGGATAAAAGGAGAGAGCTTAATATAGAATATACATTTTTCATATATATCTAAGTTTAAAGTTTAGAATCTGTGTTGCGGCCATTATCATGGTTTCTTTGGTATAATTGATGGACAAAGCAAGACCTATTTTTTTCTTAAGACAATTTGTTCCGATTCTTTTGCGATAGCCTGACTAAAAAACTCTCTTAAGTGTTCATTTTCATCTTGACCGAACAAGGTTCTATTGATTTGGAATATCATGGTAACATTTACAGTATGTTCATCTATTTTTGTAGCGCTGTAAACAAATCTTCCAGAATTATTCGGCAAACTAAGCCCAATATTCTTGGGTAATTCATCTACTAAATAGCCGTCAGGGATAATGATTCTTGCATTGTATGTTTTATCAACTCTTGACTCAAAATCTATTGGGAATATTCTTACCTGCGATTTAAACGGATTTGTTTGTATCTGTCGGACCAATATCGGATCAAGATAGATAACTCCATTTGCGCTGGTTGATCCGCTTTCACCTGAAATCTCATATTGCTCGACTGCAGATTCTTTGGGCTCCGTTACGTTTACAAAATCTGATTTTTCAATCGTCCAAAATTGATTCTTAGAAAAGTCCTGCAAATACTTGCTTTTCCCCAATTCGCTAAAACTTTTCCTAAATTTTGAAGCACTGTATCCGCTGTGCGTAATTTTTAATTTATGATCCAGCTTTTCCTGATTCAACAATTTTGTTTCAACACTTACGGTTGATTTCAATTTTGACGTTGACTCAAGAGGAACCCAACCAAAGTCATTTTTTGAAATGAGAAAACCCTCTCCGTTCAAACAGCGAATGGGGATGATATCAAAGGGTAAATATTTTTCTGTGGCATCAAAGAGTAGATGACGCCCGTCGAATTTTACCGCACACAATCCATAGTTAAATTGGCGGGCCATCGGATACATTTTGCGAATAAAGCCGTGATCTCTTGTGCTCAATAAGACCATTTCGGCTTCGATGCCTGCCTTCTCCAACATAGAAGCAAAAAGCACATTGATGTCAGCTGAAGATCCCTTTTTTTCCGCAAGTACCTTTTTTAATTCTTGCGGTACATACTCCATCGTTCCATCCCAAACAACATTTTGTTTAATCCAATTCGAAATAGTTTCAATTTTTTCAAGAGGCCGGTCTTTTCCTGCTGTCAAGGAGTCCACTTTGCTTTTTAAAAAATTAGATTTATCAATGGCTGATCCAAAATGTGAATCATTTATTAAAATAT
>CAZNCO010000302.1:0-6031 GCA_964571345.1 uncultured Ohtaekwangia sp. | reverse complement strand
GGTGTGATGCCACTGCCCGCTGCCATGAAGAGGAGCGTTGCTTCTTGAGGCAATGAATCCGGCAACGTGAAAAATCCGGAGGCTCCAATGGTTTGCAGCTTGTCGCCAACTTTCGCCTCATCAAACAACCATCGGGAAAATTCTCCGTTGGCAATTCGCTTCACGGTAATTTGCAAGTATTGATCCAATACAGGATGTGACGACAACGAGTACGACCTTCTGACGGCAGGATTGAGAGGATGCAGCAGTGTGAGAAACTGACCAGGTTGATAGGTAATCGGGCCCTCGACAGGCTTCAAAACAAATGATTTTGTGTCCGAAGTTTCTGTGAGGATAGAGTCGATAATTAACGAGTGCATGGTCATCGTTCAAAGATAAGAAATCAGTTTTTCTGTTGAGGCTGGTTCAATATCCTTCGCTATTCAGCTTCTTTAAGATTTTTTCAAATAAAGGACCCATTGATATTAAAAGTCAATCTTTATCTTTAATCGCTAATAAAGAAGTAATTTATTTAAAATGGCGTGGTATTAAAGTTAGCGGCCATTGTAAGACAATTAGTAGACTATTGACAAACTTTTAAAAATAGAACAGCATGAGAAAAATAATCTCCTTTATGCACATATCGCTTGATGGCTTTGTGGCAGGACCGAATGGAGAAATGAACTGGATTAAAGTGGATCAGGAAATTTTTGATCATGTTGGCAAGCGCATCAGCGAAAGCGACACTGCACTATACGGGCGAGCAACTTATCAGATGATGGAAAGTTACTGGCCTACTGCCGGAGACAGCCCAACCGCGAGCAAACACGACATTGAACATTCTGCGTGGTACAAGAAAGTTCAAAAAGTAGTTTTATCAAAAACGCTGAAAGGCACCGATCTGGTTAACACTACCATTGTAAGCGACAACCTTGCGGATCGGATAAATGAGATAAAACAATCTCGTCTTGCCTCAGGCGGGAGTAATGAAATTTTGCTTTTTGGGAGCCCTACAGCAACACATGCCCTTATTCAACAGAACTTAATTGATGGCTACTGGCTATTTGTAAATCCTGTTGTTCTTGGACGAGGCATTCCATTGTTTGCAGATGTAAAAGAAAAGACAAAACTAGCACTAGTGAATACGCAAGTATTTTCTTCCGGAGTAACCGCACTGAATTACGTGGTGGATAAATAATAGTAGTGAATGGCTTAACATAGGTGGCCAAGGAGGGAATGATATATCTACCCTCCACTCGTCTGTTTCGCGATGGTGAAACGCAGCTCAGCCCACCACCTGACCGCGATTTGTCTCGTGCAGCACACCAGGGTGTGACACAAACCGCACCAAAGGGGGTATCGTGGATATCCCGTGGTTATATAGGCACGGGACAACCAGGGCTCACCCTCGGGTCAACCACGGGATAACCTCGGGACATCCTGCTTTTTGACTGGCTTCTACCCCTAATACCCCATAAAGGACCTTACCCTACCTCGATTTCAAGATTTATTTTCAGAACGCTGTTTTTTAGCGTAAAAAGCGGGGTGCCTGATCGAGTTGGAAAAATGAAAAGGGAAATATGGATTACTTATGAACGTTCCTTGCCGAAGATTTTTTGTTCAAGCTCCGCAAACACCTGAGAGTTTCTCCAGCACCTCGTGATTTTCTTCTACACGTGCGCTGTACCTTTCAAACAGGTTAAAGTAGCAGTCAATGGTGTTTAGTGCAGCACTGGTGGCTCGCGGATAAAACGTCTTTTAAATTTTGCTTCCAGAGTTTCCAACGCAAGTCATTTCATTTAACTTGCGTTGTTAGTGACACCCATAAACACAGGAACATTAAGCTTTCTACGCGTTGAAACTTCAATTCATACAACCACGACATGAACTCAAACCTTACATCACGAAGTTTTGGTTATTTGAGGAGAATGATGGTTTTGCGAACCAGGGAACTCTGATTGCCCCTAATGCAAAAGCAAAAATTATCATTCCCTTCCGCAGTGCACTGACGACAACTGATAATAAAAAGACAGCCGTTTGCAGGGAAGGCGACATTTGCTTCATTGGAATTCGTGATGTGCCTGTAACACTCAGTTCGCCTCAAGGTGCGACTGGTTCAATCGGCATTGAACTTACTACGGAAGGCGCTCACAAGTTTTTGGAAGTTCCCATGTATCATCTTACCAACAATCTTTTCAGTTTTTCAGATTTATATGGCGCTGAGGGAAAGGAATTGATAAATCGGATGTGGGACGAAGAACAACCGAATGAAAAAATAAGACTTATTCAACAATTTTTGTTTCAGCAGTTACAAAAAGAACATGAGAGTAACTCCATCTTGAATTTTTCAGTCGGATTCATTTCATCGCTGCACGGTTTAACAACCATCAAACAGTTAGAGAAAAAGACCGGATACACAAAACGCTATCTTGACTTTCTTTTCAAAGAGTATGTAGGTATATCTCCAAAAACATTTGCGACCATAAAACGTTTTCAGCATTTCTATACCCACATTGAGTTGGAAAGCACCTTTGACTTTTCTGAATTATATTACGACCAATCGCATTCTATAAAAGAGTTCAAGCGATACACAGGATTTACTCCTGCTCAATATTTAAAATTCAACAACGGGTTCGGAAAACATTTTTAAGTCATTTCCCTTTTTTACAATCACGGGGAAAATTGTTGCTGTTATTTAGCGCAATTGGAAAACTAAAAAAAATACACGATGAACACAAAAATGAGTGCCGATACCAATACACTGAATTGGTTTGAAATTGCCGTGAATGACATTTCACGGGCAAAAAAATTCTATCAAAACATTTTTGAAATTGAAATGCAGGAAATGGAAATGATGGGGATGAAAATGGCAATGTTTCCTTGGGATGCAGAGAAAGGAAAAGTAAGCGGAGCCTTGGTGCAAAGTCAAATGCACACACCAGGCATGATGGGTTCCATGATTTATCTCAACGGGAATCCTGACCTGCAAAATATATTGAACAGAGTCGAAAATGCAGGCGGTAAAATCTCGATGCCGAAAACCCTCATTGATGAGAATACAGGTTATATGGCTTTCATCACCGACACCGAAGGAAATAATATCGGACTTCATTCAAACAATTAATCCATGAAAGCAAAGCTGATTTTACGCCTTGCGGCAGTTGTCATGTTCATTCATCTATTGGGACACATGATTGGAGCAACTACGTGGAAAGACAATCCCGATGCTTTAGTTCAGGGAGTCGTTAAAGGAATGGAGGAACATAAATTTATGTTTATGGGTGCAACTCAAACACTTGCTGGACATCATGACGGGTATGGTTTGGCAGGTGCGTTAGCGTTATTGTTTTTTGCAATCATTCTTTGGATCGTTTCAAGTGCCGATGCACAAACCAAAGGAATGAGCAGTAAGATTATTCTGGTCATTTCTGCTATTCTTCTTTTGTGGGGCATTGACGAGTTGATTTATTTCTTTCCGTTTGCCGCAGTGTTTAGTATCACTTCAAGTATGTTGGGTTTTTATTCGCTGACACTTTTGAAAAAACTGCCCTAAAATTTCTAATCACTAATTTTAGGTAGCGTAGAAAGCTGTTCCCCTTTTCTTCATTTTATACTGATAGGAGAGCTATCTTCGGACAAACGGTTGCAAATTTGAACGCATAAGGATTAAACGGAACACCAGCGCGCGATGAATCAATCTTAAAGCTCAGCGAATTTGTTCGCTGGGCTTCGATTTAATCTGCCCCGCAATCGCGAGATGAGAATGAGCATCAAAAATCATTCACTAACAGCCCAGTTAGCGCAACTACAGACACTACCGAACGGTTACAAATCAATTTTGGCTTTCAGTTTTTCTGAATAGTCTTTTAGTAAACTTTTTTTATCCAGTTTGTATTGTCTGATAATTTTTCGCGGTGTTTGGGGCGTGAAAGAATTATACTTCATGCCCCATTTCATTATTTCAATCAATAGGGGTAACAGATTAATGCCCTTTTCAGTAAGTTGGTAAATGTATTTTGACTTATTTTTTGGAGACACCTTTCGTGAAATTATTTTCTCGGATTCAAGTATACTCAATCTACTTGCCAGAATGTTAGACGCAATTTTTTCTTCAGATTGCATAAATTCCAGGTAGGAAAATTTTCCTCTGAACATCATATCTCTGAGGATAAGGAGCGACCATTTATCTCCAAAAATATCCAACGCATAGCTAATTGGACAATCCGATCTTAATCCTACATTCTTCATAAAATATTATAGTACTTGCATTTTAAAAGTTCCTTGTATATTTGTAGTTGCATATTGCAAGTGCAAAAGTAACTAAAAATATTAACCAATGAACAATTCAACAATTCAACAAATTGAAAAGAACAGAACTCTTGCTGCCGCATACATCAATGCAGTTGGACAAAAACAGCCTGAATTGATTGCCGAATTACTTGACGACAAGGTAGAGTTCAAGGGAGTAATAATGGCTTTTAATAAATCATCAGATTTGATAAAAGCATTTAAGCAATTGGGGACAATACTTCTTCGTAATGAAATTAAAAAGATTTTTGCTGATGAGAATGAAGCATGTGTAATTTATGACTTGGTACTGGCTGATGATTTAGATGCTGTACCTTGTATGGAATGGATTAAAATTAAAAATGGCAAGATCATATCAATCCAACTTGTTTTTGATAGTAAACTTTTTCTGAAGGTTCGTGAGGAAGTATTATCGTTCCGTTCAAGCCAAAAATAGTTAAACAAGTCTGATGGCATACTGCGAAAAACTTGCTGACCGGGTAAGAGAAGCTCTTGTAGACATTCCAAAAGTAGCGGAGAAAAAAATGTTTCGTGGCATAACATTCATGGTTGACAATAAAATGTGTATTAGTGTGCGAGATGATGAAATCATGTGTCGCATCGACCCAACACTTCACAATACTGCAATCGAAAAAACAGGTTGTCGAACATTGGTAATGAAAGGGCGCGAGTATAAAGGTTATGTTTTAGTTACCGAAGAGTGTCTAAAAACAAAAGTTCAATTTGACTATTGGATTAATCTTGCGCTTGACTTTAACAAGAGGGCAAAGACATCGAAAAAAAATAAGTAGACAGATGATTGCGCAACATGAGGAAAAGGACATCCGTTATTTAACACTCCGAAACCGTGTAACGGGAGACTTTCACGTTAGGTTTTGTAAGAACCCAGGGTAAAACTAGCTTGGATGACCAACTGTATGTACCAAAAAAATCTACTAACAACCAATGGACAGGAAGCCAATCGTGAGACGGTTGACATTAACGTATGACTTGAAGGGCAGATGGAAAATTTATCCACGAAGCAGCTAGAGGGTTTTATAAACGAAGGGTTCGTAAAAATAGAGAATGCATTTCCGACAAATGTTGCGGATGAATGTCGTGCGATTCTGTGGGAAGAGACGAAGTGTGACCCTAACAATCCTGATAGTTGGAGACAGCCCGTGATACGAATCGGAGAGTTGGGGTTTGAGCCTTTTAAAAAAGCCGCCAACACATCTGTTCTGCATCAAGCTTTTGATCAGTTGGTGGGTAAAGGCAATTGGGTACCCAAGGAAACGTTAGGTTCTTTTCCGATACGCTTTCCCTGCAAAGAACCTTCAACCGACACCGGGTGGCATGTTGATGCTAGTTTCCCGGGCGAAGACGCCAACAATTATTTTGAATGGCGGATAAACATACACTCCAAAGGGCGTGCGTTGCTCATGTTGTTTTTGTTTTCAGACGTTTCTGAAAAAGATGCTCCCACGTTAATAAAGGTTGGGTCGCACATGGATGTTGCAAAAATTTTGGAACTGGAAGGTGACCATGGCCTTTCATTTATAGAGTTAGCCAAAAGGCTTGAGACGTTGCCACCCCGGGAACATTATTTGGCAACGGGCAAGGCAGGAACAGTTTATTTGTGTCATCCGTTTATTGTACATGCCGCACAAGACCATTACGGAACGACACCGAAATTTATGGCGCAGCCGTCATTGCACACCAGAAATAATTTTACTCTTCACCGGGAGGACAAAGAATATTGCCC
>CAZNCO010000301.1:0-6041 GCA_964571345.1 uncultured Ohtaekwangia sp. | reverse complement strand
GTTCATCAATGCTTGTGTGTCATTGAGAATGAAAGGGCTGGAAAAGAAGAATTTGTTATTCTGGCAGAAGATGCTGTGCAACGTTCTTCCTATGCGCATTCATTTCTAGCGTTATATGGTAGCATATATGGTGTGAGCGGGACGACACGTTCAGCAGCGCCTTGCTCCAACCCGGATGTCAATATTGATCGTTATCATTATTTAAAAACCCCTCGTGAAAAGCCATTAATTCGTAATGACAAAAATATTTGGGCGGCAAAGGATGAAGCGCAACAAATACGCTTTATTAAGCACGAAATTGTAGAAGCTATGAAGTTGGGTAAGTCATTTTTGTTGATTTGTAAAGACGGGGGATGGTTCAAGATTTTGACGGTTTTAAGAAAAGTGTAATCGATCTTCTCATCCCTTTCTCGTTCTATTTGTTATTTATTAGTGTGTTGATTCGAGGAAAAAGTTCTATTCTAAAAATATTTATTTATTAGTCATAATTACATTTAAATTTTTTGCGTGCTGCATAGCTCTCTCGCAGTTCATTTGGGGCAAAGTGATTAGCGAAGATACTGGGGAACCTTTGGCTTATGTTAATATAGGAATTCCCGGTAAAGATAAGGGCACGGTATCCAAAGCTGACGGTAGTTTTAAGTTTTGGATAAACGAGAATGATCGTGAGGATTTGCTGAATTTTTCTATCATAGGTTATGAATCGAAGGCTATAAAGATCAAATCTATTGATCCGCTGACAGCGTTCGAAATTAAACTCAAGCCAAAAACTTATGAGCTTCAAGAAGTGGTTGTAAAATCAAGCCAGACGATTTCAGAAATTGCCGGGTACAGGCATAAGGCGCCTTTTTTTCGTATTGGAATGGGTAAGGATAATCTTGGTTCTGAATTAGGAGCGCTTATTCAAATCAAACATGCCCCGGCCTATATCGAAAATTTTTCATTTGATATTTGGTCTAATGATTACAAGAAAGTTAAGCTCCGATTAAACCTATATAAGATAAAGAATGGAATACCTGATGAACCGCTTCTCAATGAGCCCATCTATATAGAGACTAGCCAGAAAAAAGGTTTGTGGAAGGTTGATTTGTCTAGATATAATATCAGTGTTACTGGAGATTTTTTTGTTTCACTTGAATATATAGAAAATTTGGGGTTCCAGGGTCTCTACTTTCATGGAAAGAGCACAAGCAACCTTGCAAGCTACTACAAAATTGCAAGTCAAGCGGAGTGGAAGGAAGCGAAGTATGAAGGTAAGTACATTGCCCCAACCTTTTTTGCAACGATCTCTTACGCGAAGGAATAAAGTTTAGCTCATGAAATACAAACTATCCCAATTTATTGTAATCACTGAGGCACCTGATGAAAGTGGAAAATTTATTCTGCTCTCAACCAGGACCAGCAAGATGTTGGTACTCAGCGGACCTTGTATAGACCATATTCAAAGTTCGAGGTTTGATGAACTCCCTAGCGAAACGTTATTAAAATTAGAGCAGGCCCAAGTTTTGGTGCCGATGGATCAAGATGAACTTCAATTGGTGATTACAGAAAATAATGAAGAGATTAATAAAGATGAGGGTACGTTTTATGAAGTTATACAGCCGTCATCAAATTGTCAGCTTGGTTGCTATTATTGCGGTCAAAGCCACGTTAAAGGAGAGTTCTCTTCAGCGCTTTATGATGATTTGCTTTTAAGGATGAGGGATAAAATCCAGAAAAAGAAATATAGCAAAATGCACATCGGGTGGTTTGGGGCTGAGCCGCTGATGGCATTGAATACAATGCGGGAATTAACAGTTAAGTTTAAGAAACTGGCCGCGGAGTTCTGCATGCCTTATACGGCAAGAGTTGTGACTAATGGAATGAGTCTCAAAGCCGGTATTTACCGAGAACTTGTAAATGAACTTAATGTTAACGCAATAGAGATCACGTTAGATGGGACGCAACCGTTTCATGATCAACATCGATACACTAAAACCGGAGGAGGATCCTTTGACATCATTACTTCGAATTTACTTGATATCATAAAAAAGGAGTATAACAATGAGTGCAGGCTTTCTATTCGCTGCAACGTGGATGAAAAGAATTTTAAGGGAGTTGCTCCATTGATACAATGGCTATCTGATCACGAACTACAGAATAAAATAAGTTTTTACACCGTGGGGGTTTATTCATGGGGTAATGATGCACATAAGCGTTCTTTGACCAAAGAGCAATTTGCCAAGGAAGAAATTAAATGGATAGCGCAGATGTTGAAATTTGGTATTCAGCCAAGGCTCATACCAAAGCGCGTCAAACAAGTATGCATGGCGGTTTCAAAGACGTCTGAGATGTATGACGGAAAGGGAAACATATTTAATTGTACTGAAGTATCCTATGTTCCTTCCTATGAAAAATCCGATTACGTGCTTGGAAGATTGGGTAGCCCAGAGAACAACACCAAGCAAAGACCACTGGTTGATTGGAACCTTGATATACTAAGCGGCAAATTTCCATGCCATAGTTGTAGGCTGCTTCCTGTTTGTGGTCGGGCTTGTCCTAAGTCATGGCATGAAGATATGCGAGCATGTCCGAGCGCTAAATTCAATATTGAAGACCGATTGAAGCTTGCCTACATTGTTAACAAAAATAGATTTGGAGAGGACCTGCATGAGAAACTAATGGCATTTTCAGAACAACCGATAGTTGAAGTATGAAATTCAAAATTTCTTCGTATGTCGTGTATTCGGAGCCAATGGAAGCAGAGCGGCCTGAAAAGAGAAAGCGAGTTGTTTTTTCAACAAGGACATGCCAGGGATTAGTGATGACTGAGTTTCTTTTGGAGAAGATTATTCGTGGTGAAACAGATGTGATTCCGATGGATATTTTTATGAAATTAACTTCGTCTGAGATCATTGTGCCTCATCAAGAAGATGAGCGGGAAGTTGTTTGGCAAAGAAGACACGCGGATTTAAAGGATCGAGAAGTTAACCGAATATTCATTTTACCAAATCGCAATGATTTTTATGAGAAATTGAAAAAGTATATAAATGACAACCGTTTACATTCTATTACTTTTCTTTTGCAGATCCGCCCCGAAAATGAGGTGGATATAGATAGTATTATTCATCAGCTTAATTTGATTACGGAGGGAATTGAATTTAAGATTAAGCCATTTTTAAATTTACCAGAAGTCACCGATATATTCTTCAGTTATTTGATCAGTTCTCCATTTGTCTCCGAAATGGAATTAAACATAGGCGATCTTCCTTATCAAAATAATTTGAGCACGGTTCAACATTGTCTTGAAGAGGCCCGGAAAAATAACAAGCAAATTACTTTCAGAATGATGGTGTTGAACCGTTATGAAGATCGATTGGATGATTTTTTTCGAATGTTATCGCTATACAAGGAGGACTGCTTTTTGCTTTTTGAAAGACATCCACAAGTTGAGCGAAAGAAATTCGCAGAAATGGAGGTGTATTTTTTAACAATTCTCAAGAGGTTGGGGATTAAAACTCAATATTTGCCAGTTTGGAGTCCTGGGGTGTATTCAATAGCGGAAACTTTTGTCCCTATTTGTAATGTAGGTCATTCGGACAGCCGATCGATTTTGTTATCTGAATCACGGTTAATGTTATTTACTCAGCCTTCAGCTGGAGAGGTGAACGAAGTGACATCTGGTGAGACTCCATGCTCAGAATGTTTTGCACTGCCCGTGTGCGGGGGAGCTTCAATAGAAGCCTGGAGGCTTGCGGGAGAGAATATTTGTCCTTCGTTCATTGAAAACCTGCCCGAGAGGGCAAAACTATTTTATACGAAGTCGAATGGAAATTAATACTTTACAGCATGAGGGGACCATTTCAAAAATAGAAGTCTCCAACATTTTGAAAAGAGTTCTTCTTTTAAATGCTTCTCCTCAAAAATTATTTCCGACCGGTGAAGATATTTGGCCCAAGCTTTTGTCTAGGCAATTACAAGATTACTTGGATGAAAATAGAATTAAGATTATAAAATACGTATCTGAAAAGTATCAAAAGGCAGTTGGTTTTGGCCGGCAAGGAAAAATAAATTTTGCCTATCAATTCATTTTTGAAGCTGAGCAAATGTCAACTGCTCTTGTTTCTGATGATGCTTTAATAGTAAGTGTTTTTGGGTTGCCCGCCAGGGCCTATTTGTTTTACAGAGAAGCTAAGTATGAAAACGCGCTGGAAAAGACTATTGAGGCGATGGAGGTAGATCAAGGCCTTGAACTCCGAGGTTATTCCCTGTTCCATTTTCATAGGATTCAGCAGTTGCATAATATTTGTCGGGTTTATTTTAAAACTAAGCCCTTAAGTGAAGCTGCCGCACTCGCAAATGAGTTGCTTAAATATTTAATGCTTGGAAAGAAAATTACATCCTTCACAGGTCTTTGGGACGTTCATTTTCTAGAGAATGCACCACAGCAGCTACGCTCTGCTTTAATCGTCCAAGTATTTAATGAAGTCCATTCTTATTTTATTCGTGTTTCCAATGCTCAAAATTCGAAGAGTTTTATGTTCAGGTCGCTCTTCGAAGGGCTCAACGGTAATTTCGATGCGATTACTGAAAGTGATGATATATTAAAAAAATGGCTTGAGCTAAAAGAGTTGGAATGTGCGCAACAATATAACCAGTATTTCATTCGTGCGATGGAGTTTCTCGAGCAAGGAGACGTACGATTTGATTATTATAAATATCATGTTGTAATTGATATGATAGGCATTCTATTAAGACAGGTTGACCTTGCTGATGATGACGCTCTTCTAACTGCGCTAAGGGGATACGCAAATACAAAACTTTACCGCAAGGAATTTTTCATTTCGTCCATCGTGAGTGCATAGTTGCATTCGAGGAAAAAACGATCCTGTTTATCTTTTATACCTATGGCCTTCGGTTTTTTTTATTTCCTGTTTTCCTTTGCCGGTGACCACGTAGGAGACTAGATTATTGAATGTGGGATAGAGTTCATTACGACCGAGTATCTGATTGAGTAGCGGGTTGATGTGTGCATTTCCGAACTGGTAGAAGTCGCTGAGTATTTCGTGATCAAGATCTTGACGTTGTAGCCTCACTTTGTCTCGGTAATCAGCGAATTTGAATTTCCAATGACGAATGTTAAACCTGAATCTATTTTGGAGTACTTTCCAGACTAATTCGGTGTGGTATAAGTTAAATTCCTGAAGGTTTTGGTCGTTATCGATCATTGAACAAAATACTAAAATATTTAGTATTTTGCGGGCGCGTTCAACCCGGAAAAATGCTGAAAAGCAGGCTATTTCCAGGTGAAAAAGGGAGAAATATGGAAAATCAAAGGATTTTGCAGGAATCAACCACCCGAATTATCCAAGAACTCCAAGAGATTCGAGATGCGTGGATTGCCAAACTGCTCCAAGAGGATGAGCTCAACAGCTTTCTTGAGGAGCAATATAGTGTTGTGGCGCTTAGTGCGATCAAGACTGAATTTTTGAAGTGTGATTTGCGGGAATTGCATGCCACCCCTCTTGATCTGGTGCATTATTCAGCTCTGATCCGAGAAGTTAAAGAAAAAGGGGCCAGCGCGCAGGGAAGTCATTTGTTTCTAAGCGAGTTGGAGAAGCTTTTCGAAAAATATATTGTGAAGTAAGAGATTTGGCAAAGTGAAGTCAGGCTGTAGAACCTGACTTCGAGTTTCAGAGTCGATCATGTTGTGTGCCCAAGTTCTAATTGATTTTGTTTATTCTTATGTTGAACGATATTTGTTTAGACCAAGTCCTCAAAACATAAGCTTACAAAAACAAACCTACTTCTATTTTCTAACTTCACTCAGTTGATTAAGAAAGAAGGTGTCGAATTTACCCCTCCATTCCAAAAGTTCCATCGGGTCGGAAGTAAGCCTACTTCTTTTTCCCGTAAATTTTAAATACGGCTTCGACGTAAAGTTTACCTTCTTTCTTTTCCACTTCCCTTTCCGTGTCAGTGGCACCTGGATATTTGCTTTTGAATGTTGCCATTACACATTCCGGCACTTCCGCAGCAGCCATTGCAAACTCGGTAGCGCA
>CAZNCO010000300.1:0-6050 GCA_964571345.1 uncultured Ohtaekwangia sp. | reverse complement strand
ATTAAGATGTGTGCAAAGGAAACCGGTTGAGAAGTGCTGGTCTTAACGTTTCCTTTGATAGAGCCCGTTTGACAAAATGCTGAAATTGAGGCAAAAATGCAGATATAGATTAGTGGCGCTTTCATTATTTAGACTAATTATAAATAATCCGCAATTATAATGCATTTCTAATGTTCAAATCAAGTTATTTAGAATAAATCCAAATAATGATTTTTGTCATGTGAGGTCGAAAAAGGATTGATAAGCGAAAACTATTTTGTGCAATGCTTCATCTTTATAGCAGATTGCCCGATTCCTGATAATGGCAGAAACTTTACTCGACATTGCAATGATGCATTCAGACACCCTTATCGCCAGGGCCCGCGAAGGGGACAAGAATGCCCAAGGGCGGTTGGTGCAGCTCTGGTACAAGCGCATATACAACTTTTCTTACAAATACTTCTTTGATCATGATCAGGCGATGGAGGTGGCCCAAAAAACATTCATCAGCATGCACAAGAACCTGCCTAGCCTTCAGGAGGTGACGCGGTTTAAGTCATGGCTCTACACCATTGCGGTAAACTATTGCCGGGAGGAAGTACGTAAGAAAAAGAATAGCCGGGCGCTGTCACTGAACCAATTCGGAGCAGGCGAAGCTGAAGATAGTTATCGCTGGGAGGAAAGCCACCACCGCAGGGAAAATCCCGAAAGGCAGCTTCGGCACAGTGAGCTCTCTGATTTGCTTCAGGAATGCCTGATGTTACTGCCGGTGGAACAAAAAGAAGTAGTGATCATGAAGGAATATGAGGGGATGAAGTTTCGTGAAATCGCAGAGGCGCTGAACATTTCAGAGAACACGGTGAAGTCAAGAATGTACTACGGATTGGATGGGTTGAAGAAGATTTTAGAACAGAAAAGAATTACAAAAGAAACAATAGGTTATGAACTATAGACCAGACGAAGGCACCTTGATCGCTTATCTGTATGGCGAACTAGATGCGAAGGAATCAGAAAAAGTAGAAACCTATCTGGCTCAGCATCCCGAGGAAAAAGAAAAATTGGAACAACTTGGCGATGTAAGCGCAGTGATGGGGCACATTCGCGACAAAGAAGTTATCGCTCCTCCTATTTTCCTGGGAGATACCGAGTCAAAACCATTGTGGAGTTCAGGTTATTTTAGAATGATAACGGGTATTGCTGCCTCTATCCTATTTCTTTTGGTTGCCGGTAAACTGCTGGGTCCTGAGATAAGCTATTCTTCCGGTGAATTAAAAATCAGTTTTGCCAATTCGCAGAAACAAAATCAAAATACCGGTCTCACCGAAGAGAAAGTAAATGAAATGATTCGGGCATCTTTGGCTAAGAACAATGAGAGCTTGAATGCGCAATGGTCAGAAGATCAGAAAAAATTAGTGCAGTCAGTGGCGAGCCTTAATAGTAAAGAGATTGATGCGCTTGTAAAAAATGCTTCGCAGGCAAACCAGGATCAGGTTCGGTCATTTGTTTCTGGCCTGCAGGAACAAAACCTGAAGCTGATGAAAGACTACTTACAGATGTCGAGCACAGATCAGAAAAAGTATATGGAAAGTTTGCTAGTAGACTTCTCAACCTACTTGCAGGAGCAACGAAAACAGGATTTGATGATCGTTCAATCGAAGGTAAGCAACCTTGAAAAGAACAGCAATCTATTTAAGCAGGAGACAGAACAGATCTTAGCGAGCCTGATTTCAAATCCTTCAAAAAAGAGTTATTAAAAAATTGGTCAACATTTTAAATTCAGAATTATGAAAAAGATAAAGTGGGTGTGGATGTTAAGTGTAGTTTTTTTCTCAGTAACTGTGTTTGCGCAGAACAAGATAGATGAAGATCGCATGCAGCGCGACTTAGAAGTGGCGGAAAATATTTTAGGCACTTTACTCAAGCAACAGTTTGGAAAACGGGCATTCTTCCCGATAGAGGTGAACGGAAGCTATTTACCCGGATATGGGGTTACATTTCGTGTGCCTACCGAAGCGATTGGTTTTATAGGAGCAATGAATTTCCCAAATGACAATTGGGACCAGGGTCCTGTAATCTTTGAGCAAGTTGAGGACGGTAATGGCTTTGTTTACAGCACCGAACCAAGAGTGGCAGGCGCTACGACAATTACTCGTAAGAAATCTGAAGTGGATGCAAAAGGAAAGGCAAGTGGTTTTGCAAAGAGAGCCGCCAGTGATACCGACAGCCTCAAGCAATCTGCTAATGCAAAAATCCTGGAAGCTGCCAAGAACTTCATTGCCGACTACGGAGACCTGATTAGTCAACTCGCTCCGAATGAAAAGATTGTCGTCACCAACAAAGGCCAAGGTTTTGAGCGAGTTTGGATCAATGGATTTGGACAGAATTTCAAACGAAGCTATTTGTCGTTAGAGGGTTTGAAATCAGACGTGAACCAATTCCGCCAGGGAAAAATTACACGTGCGCAACTGATGTCCAAAATCAAAGAGGTGAACAGCGAAGTAAACGATGAGTTACAACCTGACCTGGAGCTTTTGTCAAGCATCTTCACCCGTCTTTATAGTCGTGATTTATCAAAGTCATTTTTTACGGATGAAGGTATTTATTACGACCGTCTGAAAGACTACGGAGTGATTTATCACATGCAAGTGTATTCCAGCAACCAGATTGAAAACGAAATGTTTGACTTGCCTACTGTTCGCCTAAACGATGTTGATCAAAAGACGCGCGATAAAAAAGTAAAAGAACTTTACCCGGTTTTTGAGAAGAGTATTAAAGAAGATATGCTTGAATATGGACGCACACTCAAGAGCCTTCAGGAAAGCGAAACACTTACACTTGAAATCAACCTCACGCGTTGCCCAAAATGTGGAATTCCTTCTACACTTGAGTTATCTGTTAAGAATTCCGTTTTAAAAGATTATTCAACAGGAAAGATCACAAAAGAAGCGGCTTTGGCAAAAATAGACCTGAAAAAGGGCCCAGAGCAATAAACGATAATTTTTCGCAACATGATAAACCCTGGCCAGCAAAGCCGGGGTTTATTTTTTTGTAATTGCAATGCTAATCTTACATCATTTCTGTTTTGATTTTCTACGAAACCACTTCACAAGAAAAAAACAACTAAGTTTGCTACCACTACACTAAACAATCATTATGAAAGGTTTTGGCATTCAGGAAGCTCTTCAATCGCTCGGGGTTAAGAAAAACAATTTTGGTTCATCTACCGGTACAAAATGGTTAAAATCATCAGGGAAATATTTTGATTCCTTCTCGCCTGCCGATGGAAAAAAAATCGGTTCTATTCAGGAAACGGATCAAAAAGCGTTTGAAGCAATTGTAGCGAAAGCTCAATCTGCATTTTTGCAGTGGCGACTTGTTCCTGCGCCAAAGCGCGGTGAAGTAGTAAGACAAATTGGTGAAGCTCTTCGCAAGAAGAAACAGGATCTTGGAAAACTGGTTTCCTATGAGATGGGAAAATCTTATCAGGAAGGTTTAGGCGAAGTACAAGAAATGATTGATATCTGCGACTTCGCAGTAGGTCTATCACGACAATTGAATGGATTAACCATGCACAGTGAGCGTCCGCGCCACCGCATGTATGAGCAATATCATCCGTTGGGGATTGTAGGAATTATTTCAGCCTTCAATTTCCCTGTTGCTGTGTGGAGTTGGAACTCAATGCTGGCATGGGTTTGTGGAGATGTTTGTATCTGGAAGCCATCTGAGAAAACACCCTTGTGCAGTGTAGCTTGTCAAAATATTGTGGCAGAAGTTTTTGCAAAAAATGATGTGCCCGAAGGAGTTTCATGTATTGTGAATGGAGATTACAAAGTGGGGCAATGGATGTGCTCTAACGAAAGCATTCCTCTTATATCTGCAACCGGGTCAGTACGCATGGGCAAAGCGGTAGGACAGACAGTTGCTGCCAGGTTGGGTCGCGCATTGCTTGAGTTGGGTGGAAACAATGCCATTATCATTTCCCAAAATGCAAACTTGGATGTATCCATCATCGGAGCACTCTTTGGAGCAGTGGGCACTGCCGGGCAACGATGCACCACTACGCGTAGATTAATAATCCACGAAAGTGTATACGAAGAAGTGAAGCAACGCTTGAAAAAAGCCTACGGTCAATTAAAAATTGGCAATCCGTTAGACCAGAACAACCACGTAGGGCCGCTCATAGATACTCTTGCCGTGAAAACCTATAAGGACGCACTAGGAAAAATCAAAAAAGAAGGAGGCAAATTTGTTGTGGAAGGAGGAGTGCTTTCAGGAAGGGGATACGAATCAGGTTGCTATGTAAAGCCTGCCATTGCTGAGGTAAAGAACGATTTTGAAATAGTACAGCAAGAAACTTTCGCTCCTATTCTCTATCTGATGAAATACAGAACCATTGAAGAGGCGATCGACCTTCAAAACGGAGTAAAACAAGGGCTCTCTTCTGCCATCATGACAAATCATATGCAGGAAATGGAAAAATTCTTATCGCATGCAGGTTCTGATTGCGGAATCGCGAATGTAAACATCGGAACATCGGGCGCTGAAATTGGCGGAGCGTTTGGAGGTGAAAAGGAAACCGGAGGTGGCCGTGAATCTGGCTCCGATTCGTGGAAAGTATATATGCGCAGGCAAACCAATACCATCAACTTTGGAGACAGTTTGCCGTTAGCCCAAGGTATCAAGTTTGATTTATAAAACTGTTTGTTGGAAAACTAAGTTATTCCCTTTATTTTTATCTATTATCAAAAAATCTTTATGACTTCCAGAAAATATCGCTCGGTGATGCTTATTGATGACAATGAAATTGACAATCTCATCAATCAAAAGATGATCGAAGCGGCTGCTATTACAGAAAATATTTACACTCACACTGGTGCGAAAAGCGCAATCGAGTTTTTGAAAAATATGGAGAAAATGGACGTGGCTGAAAAAGTATTGCCAGACGTGATCTTCCTGGACATTGACATGCCTTTAATGGATGGCTTTCAGTTTTTAGATGAATTTGAACAATTGGGAGAAATTACTCGCAAAAAATGCCGGATTGTGATGCTTACGTCCTCTATCAATCCTCAGGATTTCAGCCGTTCAAAGAAATACAACAACGTAAAACTTTATCTAAACAAGCCTCTATCGCACGAGAATATCATGCGGATTGATATTTAAGGCATCAATCATCTACAGGCACGTCAATAGATGACAAGATATCTATAAAAGGTTCGTCCATTTTGATATAAGACGTAGGTGAGAAATAATTCACTTTAAGTTCCCTGAACTTAGGAATCAAAGCCGCTATCTTCTTTGCTTTTTCCCGCTTCGATTCGCTTGAGGCAACTCTGAGCATCTTTAAGAACAATAAGATATTTTCGCATTCATCTTTACCAAACATCCTGATCTGGCGAAGTATACTGTTGGTAAGTTGGGTGAATAATTCAAAATCGCGCATCATACAATATTGAAGCGCGAGCAGAGCCTTCACCTCCATCTGAACAAATGGATATTTTTTCAGGCTAACCTCATTTAACATGTTGTTGATCAATTTTGCAGCCTCGTCAAATTTACCAACATAATAACAAGACAATGCTCTATAGCAGACGTAGATTACGTGCTTAGGCACATCCATCACATCGGGCTCGATATCTGCAAGCAAACTTTCATTCTCGCTATATAGAGTCTTTTCGGTATTGTTTCGAAGATGGCGTTCCAATTTCGAAAGCAAAAACTGACCTGAAAAAAGATACTGGGGATAATTCACCAAAAGCGTTGCCACAGCATCGTTAACTTCTTCATAATATTTTTCAGCCTGGCGATAAACTTTATAGTGATTATAATATTCCAGCCGCAAGAATTCGAATACGAGATTCAAATGGTAATAGAGCGGATCCAGATTATAAGTCTCAAAAATCTTCTGAACGTGCGCAAAAATATCTTCATCCGACTCACCATCCTGCACAATTTCGTCCGGCTCCACAAACAGGTGGTGGTGGATGAGCATGCAGCTTTGAAAAATGTACAAGCGGTGGGATTCATAGAGCTTGGCAACATTTTGCATCTCCTTCAAAACGAGGTACAAA
>CAZNCO010000299.1:0-6055 GCA_964571345.1 uncultured Ohtaekwangia sp. | reverse complement strand
GCATTACAATTAATGTGGCACCACCGCCCATATTTCCCCATCCTGCCACTGTTGCGTTTGCTGTCCCTACTACATTGGGCGCAAACATAACTGAGGTATGATACTGCGTGATCACAAACGATGCCCCGATCACACCAATGGCCAAACGGAAAAGTAAAAACGTTTCATAACTATTGCTGAATCCGATCAACATCACAGGAATTGATCCGATGAAAAGTAAAATAGAATATGACAGCCTTGGACCGATTTTGTCACAAAGCCATCCAAACAACAACCGCGCGAATATAGTAATCGAAACGGAAGCAATGATGATGTTACCGATCTGCGCTTTGTTCAAACCAAGGTCTTCGCGGATCACTGGCATTAAAGGTGCAATGCCGAACCATCCGAAAAAACATAGAAAGAAAGTAATCCACGTGATGTGAAATGCACGCATGGGAATGGAGTTGAACTCCAGCAGGCTGATCTTGTTGGATTTAGAAGAGTGGCTCATAGCTGTTACGTAATTAAGTTACGTAACAAATCTACGTATCGCTAAGTATTATTTACGTAATTATACGTAAATATATTTCAGCAACGGTTTGCAACGAAAATGAAATGGTTTGCAGGTTTAGACAAGATTCTCCTTCATCGCCTTATTCACCATATCAATAGCATTGTTCACATCTAGTTTCTTCATGATGTTAAAGCGATGAGTTTCGATAGTACGGATGCTTTTGTCGAGCTGTTCGGCAATTTGCTTGTTCTGTTTGCCATCCACTACCATCCGCAGGATTTCCTTTTCCCTTCTTGATAAGTTGTACGAATCAAGTTTCGCGGGAAGCTTAGTCACCCGCTTATTTCCAAGCAATCGATTGGCCAATACATTCGAAACATCGCCACTAAAATATTTATTGCCTCCATGAATCTGCTTTAAAGCTTTTACAAATTCATTTTTATCGGTGTCTTTCAACATGTAGCCATACGCTCCGGCATCAAGAGCCTGGAGTACGTAATCTTCAGAATCATGCATGGAAAGTATAACTGCTTTTGTTTTTGGAGAATACGATTTCAATTTCGCTGCAGCTTCCAATCCCGTCATGCCAGGCATACGAACGTCAAGAATCAGCAAATCAGGTTTTACTGCTCTGGCGACTTCAAGTGCCTCATTTCCATTCCCCGCTTCACCTGTTACCACCAGGTCTTCTTCATTTTCAAGCATGGCTTTGATTCCATTACGCACCAACGCATGGTCATCCGCCAACACAATTTTAATCTTCTTATCCATAATTTCTACAATTCAGATTCAACATACGATTCAACACTTGCCGGAACTTTCAGTCGAATAATCGTGCCATTGCCAGGACTTGTGATTACATCCAACTTGCCATTCACATATTCGCTTCGCTCATACATATTAAAAAATCCGCGGCCTGATTCAAAATTCACTGCGCGACCTTCAACTATCTTTGTATCAAAACCCTTTCCATTGTCTTTTACTTCCACAACAATATTTCCTTCTTCTTGCTTCAAAGTCACATCAATGTTTGACGCCTCCGAATATTTGACTGCATTATTAATTGCTTCTTGAATGATCCTGAAAATATTGTTCTCTACTTTTTGTGGCAGACGGGCAATTTCATCTTCGCTGTGAAACTCAATCGTGATGTCGATGAGCTTTCGCATTTCATTCACAAACACATTTAAAGCTGCCTGCAATCCATAATCCCCAAGTACCATTGGACGAAGGTTGAAAGTAACCTTGCGAACTTCTTTTATAATCTGCTTGATCAATCCTTCAATCTCCTTTAACTTCTGCGATGTGGCTTCTGTCTTCTTCATGTCAATCGATTCCACTTGAAACTTCAGTGAGGTCAGCATCTGCCCAATACCATCGTGCACTTCCATCGCAATGCGCTTGCGTTCCTCCTCCTGACCTTCTAGGATCAGCACCGATCTGTATTTTTGTTGATTGATGCGTTTGTCAATCTCAGCCTGCATTTTCTGATGAATACTTTGCTCGGCCCGTTTTCGTTTTGTAAGGTCAGAACCCATTATCACCAAATCATCTATTTCGCCCTCATCGTTGAGCACCGGGGCAATGCTAACTATCGACCAGCATTCCTCTTGTCTTAAATTTTTGAATCGTACTTCTCCGTTCCATATTTTTCCTTCCGAAACGCTATCAACCACAACGTCCATCCAATCGCCCGGATTTTTTAAATCGTCAAACAAGTCAGCAATGGTCATATTTTTTGTTTCCTTCTTTCCCGAAAGCGCGGTAAAAGTTGGTGAAATAAAAGTCACATTTCCACCACGGTCAGCCTTCGCATAGATCCGCGGATTTTCAACCGGCTGATTAATGCTCGCTATCTGGCTATACGATTTCTCCAATGATGCATACAACTCACGAATTTCATTCGACATCTTTTTCAAGTCTTCTTCCGATTGCAGAAGTCGGTTGATTGTTTTATTTACGTTGACAGCTGTTGGACGGAAAATGAAAAGTATTTCCGCGCAAATCACAACAAGGGAAATCGCAAGCAACACATATTCTAATCGGGAAAGAATCGTGACTTTCTCCTTTGCTTCCTTATCAAACTGAAAAACGATTGCTTCCATCTTTTGAAGAAACAATGGCTCCTCGCGAAGAACAATTTCTAACAGTGGCTGAATGTCTGGTCCCTTGTGCGTTTCTTCTTTGGAATAATCGATTAGAATCGCGTTTGCACTTTCATCAATTGGTTTGAAATGCTGATTCGCATCCTTAAATAAAGAAACTATTTCAATACTATTATTACCGGGCAATAAGAGGCTATCACTTCCATTTAGCAAGCCATCCTGTGAAACTTCCCATAAGCGCAGCGATCTTTTCAATTCATCCAACAACGATTGCCGATTTGTTTCCCCAGTCCGCTGAAGTAGTAAAATAGTTTTCACGATCTTTTGGCTGAGCATGCGTTGCTTGCCCGCCACATTCACTACTCGCGAATCGCTTTGCTGTCCATTCAAATGTGTTTGAATTGAGATTTGCCCGATGATGATGACCGAAGCCACCACCGCGAGCGCTAAAATGTACCACGCCCCAAGTTTCGCAAATTGATTGGCTTTCGATTGCGTATTTTCAAAAGACATACGTAGCAAGTTAGTGATTTAATTTCTGATTTGAGTTCTTACTTAGTTGACCTGATTTTAAAAGAAATGCCGGGCAAAATCGCACCGGCACTCTAACTATTGTATGAAGAGCCTTACTGCGTAAAGCCAATGTAAACAAAGCCGTCTTCAACTTTTACAGGAAAGACTGAAATTCCTTCCTCCTCCCCATTCATGCATCGACCGTTTTGAAGGGAAAAAGTTTTTTTATGAAAGGGACATGCAACTTTTGGCTCGCCTTCTATAGAACCAATCATTCCCCGCGACAATGCCATCTGCATCTTATGAGGACAAAGATTCTGACATGCATACCATTCGTTTCTTCGCGAGAAATTGAAAACCGCAATCTGCAAATCTTTGTATTTTATACAGGCTCCTCCGTCTTCGGGAAAATCTGTTGCGCGTGCTGCTTTAAACCAAACTTTAATTTCATTCGCACTGTGCGTGGCGTATGTTGCTATTTCATTGATCATATCTATTTCTTAAATAAATTGTCTACGGATTTCACTTTCATTTTCTCCAATTTTCCGGAAATCGTTGCTCCCGCACTTCAACGAACGAAAGCGTTGAATCTGTTTCGTCCGAATTGATGAAATGTTTGAATTGCTTTTGAAGCTGGGGATTGTCTACCACCTTTTTCCATTCGCAATGATAATTGGCAATCAATTCCTTCATTTCACTTTCAAGTTGTTCACAGATACCCAGTGAATCATTGACAATCACATCGCGTAAATATTCGAGACCTCCTTCCATTTTATTTAGCCACGTTGCAGTGCGCGTGAGTGGATCTGCTGTGCGGATATAAAACATCAGAAAACGATCTACCAATCTTGTACACGTATCGGTGTCTATATCATTGGCAAAAAGTTTTGCGTGCTGCGGACGCGAGCCACCATTGCCACACACGTACAAGTTCCAGCCTTTTTCAGTTGCGATAATTCCAAAATCTTTTGACTGCGCTTCAGCACATTCGCGAATGCAACCCGACACTGCGCCTTTTATTTTGTGTGGTGCACGAAGTCCCTTGTAGCGATTCTCAATGAAGATGGCATAGGAAACAGAATCCTGAACTCCATATCGACACCATGTTGAACCAACACAGCTTTTAATTGTACGAAGTGCTTTGCCATAAGCGTGCCCACTTTCAAACCCTTCTTCCACTAACTCTGCCCAAATTTCCGGAAGCTGATCTACTCGCGCTCCAAACATATCGATGCGCTGACCACCCGTAATTTTTGTGTAGAGATTATACTTCTGCGCAATACGACCGATTGTCATCAACTTTTCTGGAGTGATTTCTCCTCCCGCAATTCTTGGCACTACAGAATACGTTCCTCCTTTTTGAATGTTGGCGAGAAAGCGATCATTGGTATCCTGGATTGTATTTTGATGAAGAATAGGTTCGTTCCAAATGCTCGCGAGCAACGATGCAACCGCAGGTTTGCAAATCTCACAACCATCACCCTTACCATGGGAATCGAGAACGGCATTGAAAGTTTTCAATTCCTTCACCTTAATAATGTCATAGAGCTCCTGCCTCGAAAAATCAAAATGCTCGCAAAGCGTCTTCTTGATTTTATGACCGAGCGATTCAAGTGTGATCTTCAAAATGTCGTTCACCATTGGAGTACAACCACCACAGCCTGTGCATGCTTTTGTGTTTTTCTTCAGGCCATCAAGCAATGTGACACCATTCTTTTTTATCTGAAAAACAAGGTCACCCTTTGAAATATTTTCACACGAACAAATTTGAGCAGAGTCTGGAAGTGCTTTAACTCCTGCGCTTTCTTCCATCTTACCAGGTGCTCCAGATATCAACGATTCCGGTTGTGCGGGCAGAGGCATTTTATTTACTACCATCTGGTGAAACAAATTGTATTGACTTACATCACCAATTAAAATTCCACCGAGCAATTGCTTTCCATCTTCTGAAATATTGATACGTTTATAAATACCATTTCGCTTATCTTTCAAAACAATTGGTACACTACCTTTCGTCTCTCCAAACGGATCACCAAAACTTCCAACATCTACACCAAGTAGTTTCAACTTGGTTGACATATCAAAACCGAAGAAAGGCTTTACCTCTTCGCCTGTCAATTGTCGCGCAACCACTTCAGCCATCTCATAGCCAGGTGCCACCAAACCATAAACCGTATTATTATAGCATACCGCTTCACCAATTGCGAAAATATTCTGGTCATCGGTCTGCATGAATTCATTAACCAAAATTCCTCCGCGTGGATGTACCATCAGACCTGCGCTCTTTGCCAATTCATCGCGAGGACGAATGCCCGCAGAGATGACCAGCATATCTACATGAAGCATTGTGTTGTCAGAAAATCGAATTCCTTCCAATTTTCCGTTGCCTTCAATTTTAGTTGTTGATTTACTGGTGAGGATGTGAATACCAAGTTGTTTCAACTTATCTGCGAGTATTGAAGACCCATCGTCATCAATCTGGCGTGGCATCAGTCGTTGGGCAAATTCAACTACATACGTCTCCAATTTTAAATCTATCATTGCCTTGGCGGCTTCCAGTCCGAGTAACCCTCCACCCATCACAGCGGCACTCTTCGCTTTGGCAGCATACTCGCTAATTTGAACAAGGTCTTCAATGGTGCGATAAACAAACACTCCGTTGCGTTCCACTCCTTCAATGTTGGGAACGAATGCGGATGACCCAGTTGCAAGCACTAAATAGTCATAAAAGTTTTCCTGGCCTGAGTGGGTTTTTATCGATTTTGCTTCGCGATTTATTTGTACGACCAACTCACCGGTATGCAACTCTATATTATTGTCTTCATACCAAGCGCGATCGGCCATCAATAAATCGTCTGCCGCTGAACGAGAGAAATAACTGCTAAGATGAACCCGGTCGTATGCTGGGCGGGGTTCTTCACCATAAACAACTATCTTGAAC
>CAZNCO010000298.1:0-6071 GCA_964571345.1 uncultured Ohtaekwangia sp. | reverse complement strand
TTTCTCCTTTCAAATCACCCAACTATTTCCAACCTTGTATAAAACTCAACCCCGTATGAAATCAATCTTTTTTACTGCTTTGATTGGTTTTTTTTCGATAGCAGCATTATCGCAGCCCGCGTCAGAAATTTTACTATTTGAACTCCAATTGAAAAAAGACAATGTTATCATCGGCAAGCCTAAAAATATTACCAATCACAAAGGCTATGACAATCAGCCTTCGTTTCATAGCGACTTGCCCATCATATATTATTCATCATTCAATGAAGACGGCCGCTCAGATATTAAATACTATAATTACAAAACGGGCGAAACAAAAGCCCTAACACAAACACCGGAGCGGGAATACTCACCAACCCTAACGCCCGACAAGCAATATATTTCCTGCATCATTCAGCGCGATAATGGAGCACAGGATTTAGGCAAGTATTCCATTCAAGGAGGTGAAGCCCTTACTATTCTTGATAACATGACTGTTGGTTTTCATTTGTGGGTTGATAACAGTCATCTTGCTCTTTTCATTTTGGGTAATGAAAGCAAACCCAACACCCTGCATTATCTTCGGCTGCCCACCAAGGCAGACACCATTGTTGCCGAAGGGATAGGAAGATCTTTGCATCGCGTGCCAGGCGAGGAGGCTTTTAGCTTCGTTCACAAAATCACCGAAAATAAATGGTTCATTAAGAAATTCTACCCGCGAAGAAAAAAGGATACACTTTATTTGGTGACAGAAACACCTCCACATCGCGAAGACATTTGCTGGACACCTGACGGAAAAATAATTATCAGTGACGACAACAAGCTATTGTGGATGGACCCCAAGAAAGATAAGAAATGGAAAGAGGTTCAGTTAGAGTCTGGTGGTGATCAAATAAAAGGAGCAACTCGTGTGAGTGTGAGCCCCGATGCGAAATATATCGCGATCGTAATCGCTGAATAGTTTTTACTTTTCTCCAAAGGCTCCCTTGGCGATATAAAGTTTTTTCAAGTCTATTTCCAACAAGCCTTCATGCACAGCCGGATCGGCTTCAAGCGTAGTCAGTGGGATTCCTTTTTTCAAAAGAAGAATGCCTCCCTCTGTGTTACCAAACGTTCCTTCACAAACTACGTCACCTTCTTTTTTTATTTCTTTCAGATAATCATCATGTTTTTTGAAGAGCTCAGGCACATCATTAATATTGAACTTGGCGATGTAAGGATTATACCGCACGAATTGATAGTTGGTCATTTGGTAGGGTTCTGATACGAGCGCTATGTTTCCCACACGAACATAAAAAGGAAGAACCTCCACCCGCCAGCGTTCTGCCTTTACACCAGGGTCGGTTTGAAGCCATTCGCTAACTTCCGCGGTTGATTTCGATTTGAAAATAAAAATTCCACCGCCTCCATCGAAAGGCCCAGCGGCTAGCAATTTCCCTTCTTTTGCTAAACGCGAAATGTTGGCCATGTGACCTTCCATAATTTTGTCAACTTCTTCTTTGGGTAGCTCAGCCTTGTCTGTGCGCTTGTTAAGGAAGACAAAAACATGGGTTTGTGATGAGGCAACTTTGATCGAGAAAATCAAGATCAACAAGAACGGAAGTTTTTTCATGGCGCGGTTGATTAATCACATTTCAAATGTGCAAAATCCAACCTAACATCGAAAGATCTGTGTTTAAATCTTTGCCTCTTATTGCTATCCAGGAAGAACGGGATTATTGTTTCTGTTTACCGATTAAAAACACGCCTGCCAAAATAAAAATGGTTCCTGCAATTTGGCTGGCGGAAATTCTTTCACCCAGAAAAACATATGCCATTAGCAAAGTGGATACAGGGCCTATGCTTCCCACAATGGCTGTGTTATCGGATCCTATTCGTTTCATGCCGGCCGTTACCAAATAGGAAGGAACCACTGTGCTGATAATAGCCATTGCAAAACCATAGCCATAGGCCACCCCGGAAAACTGAAAGAGTGATCCTTTTGAATCAAAAAAGTAATGAAGCAAAACACCTGCGCAGGCAAAGGTCATGGCATAGCTGTTGAACTTAGACGCTCCTACCAATGGAATCAATCGACCGCTTCCAACGATGTATGACGCATACGTAATGGCACACAAAAAAATGCAAAATGCACCAAACACAACATTGTCGTTTTGATGCGATGAAAAATCAACTTCACTAAAAAATGCAAATGCCAAACCAAGGTATGTGATTACCAAAGCAAGCCACTGAATCGGTTTGATCTTGGTTTTAAAAATACTTGCAGACATTAACATTGCCAGCGTAGGATAGATAAAAAGAATGAGTCGCTCTAATCCTGCACTAACATATTGAAGGCCGATGAAATCGAGCAGGCTGCTCACATAGTAACCGAGGCACCCGACTACCGCAATCCAGATCCACTGCGATAACGTGAATCGAGTATTTGAACTGCGCGAAGAAGAGATGTATGCAGAGCCAATGAAAAAGGGCAGCGAAAACAGCATACGCAGCGCCAGCAACGAAACTGCATCAATGTTAATATCGCGATAAGCGAGTTTTACAAAAATTGCCTTTGTGGAAAAACACACAGCACCTGCAAGTGATAACACAATACCTTGAAAAAATGCAGAAGGTTTCTCTTTCACTGTTTTTGCTAACGATCAGGTTGTAACTTGCGTTTTTTAATTGTAAATCGGAAACTCATTTTTACATACCCATGATCATTATTGCAGACAGTGGCGGATCAAAAATTGATTGGCGCTTTTTAAACAAAGATGGAACAATAGGTCAAGCTCATAGCGCTGGGTTCAATCCGTATTATCAACCCATTGAACACTTGAGAAGCATTGTGAAAGAGAGCCTTGTTCCATCGGTGAGAGAAGAAGTTTCAAAAATATTTTATTACGGAACGGGCGTTAGTTCAGAGAAAAATGTAAAAGTGATCAACGATGCTTTCCTTGAATTTTTCCCATCTGCAAAAATTGAAGTGGGCTGGGATCTGCTGGCTGCCGCACGTGCATTGTGTGGCCACGAGCGAGGCATTGCCTGCATTCTCGGAACGGGTTCTAACTCGTGCCTATACGATGGAGAAAAAATCATAGACAACGTTGCCAACCTGGGTTGGATACTGGCCGATGAAGGGTCGGGTACATATATGGGCAAGCAGATCGTATTTGACTATTTCAGAAAGGAAATGCCCGAAGGACTAGCGAAACAATTTCACGAACGATTTCAATGGACACGGGAGGAAGTGTTGGAAAAAGTTTATCAGCAAGAGAAGCCTGGCGCATTTCTGGCGAGTTTTGCGAAATTTATTTTTCAGCATTTGAAAGAGCCATACTGCTATAAGCTTGTCTACAACAGCCTCTCAGATTTTTTTGAGAACAACGTGATGAAATATGAAGATTATAAAACCACCAAAGTACATTTTGTTGGGTCTATCGGTTTCTATTTCAGTGATGTGGTGAGACAAGTTGCAAATGACAAGGGCATCACAGTTAAAAATATTTTGGAAGGCCCGATTGCAGGTCTTACGCTTTACCATCAAAAGGATTTATAATTTTTTTTTCCAGTGACAACTACCGAATCTTCTTCGCATTACAATCACCTCGAACAAATGAGTGTTGGGGAAATTCTTTCCAACATCAATCGTGAAGATAAAAAAGTGCCAGAGGCAATAGAGCTCGTGTTGCCGAAGATTGAAGCACTGGTGAAAGTAGTGGTTGAAAAAATGAAAGAGGGTGGTAGAATGTTTTACCTTGGTGCGGGTACCAGTGGACGGCTTGGAATTGTTGATGCATCAGAAATTCCTCCAACCTATGGGATGCCACATGGTCGGGTTATCGGTTTAATTGCCGGAGGAGACAAAGCAATTCGCAAAGCAGTGGAGCATGCGGAAGATGACGTTGAACAGGGCTGGCAGGATTTGCTTGAATTCAATATCACGTCAAATGACGTTTTGATTGGCATCGCTGCTTCCGGAAGAACCCCGTACGTGATTGGTGCACTAAAACAAGCACGAGCCATGAATATTGTTACGGGTTGCATCACTTGTAATTCAGGCACAGAGCTGGCAAAAAACGCTGACTTTCCGATTGAAGTAATTGTGGGCCCAGAGTTTGTAACCGGCAGTACGCGGATGAAGGCAGGTACTGCTCAGAAACTCGTGCTCAACATGATTTCCACTACAGTGATGATACAACTTGGCCGTGTGAAAGGAAATAAAATGGTGGACATGCAACTCACTAATAATAAACTCATTGACCGCGGAGTGAGGATGATTATGGATGAACTAAAGGTTTCTGAAACCGAAGCGGACCACTTGCTCAAGAAATTTGGATCTGTCCGTGCTGCAATCAACCAGCACAAAAGTCAATCAAAGTAGCGAAAGTTGAGCCTGCCCCACAGGTGAGTCGATAGGAATCAGATATTGTCTTCGTGTTTTTAATTCACTGCATAGCACTCGTGTTCTTCGTACTTTTCCTTTTTTAAACCATCTTTTATTCAGATTGAAGATACTTCCTTCTGGTAATTCTGAAAGCAGAATTTTGGCGCTTTCTTTTTCATCATACGAGCGAAAAAGCTTTGTCAATTCAGAGTCTGAAAAACTGGAAGCCATAGGGTCTCGCATGTGTTTTTTCAGATGCGAGAGTATTGGTTCCGGAAAAATGGCTTCCTCCAGCACAGGAATCATCAGCTCTTGAAATTTACGTTTCCATTCCGTGCCGTGCGATTGCACCCGATTGCCATGCTGGCTGTGAACATGATGATGGGCTACTTCGTGTATGTACGTCATCAGGAAAAGATACGGATGCAAATCGTGGTTAACCGTTATCTGAATGGCCCGGCCAGGGCGAAATGTAAAATCACCAACTTTTGTCTGTCGGGTTTTGCGAAGTTTAAAGTCGAAAGGAAGCTTCTGCCAAAGGCTGATGCAATAGGAGAGTGCGGGAGTTGGAACCCGATCAGAAATGAGATTGTGCAGCTTTTCTACATTCATGGAAAAAGAAAAACCTTGTGCGTGTGCGTACAACTGATTTGAAGAAACAAAACTACTTCTTTACCGCTTTGACTGAATCAACAATTGCCTTAATCGCGTTGTCAACTTTCTGTGCAATGGTATCTGTTTCAACTTTGATTGTATCCTGAGCTGGCGAGTCGTCTATCACTTTCTTCCCACCGCATCCCACCACTACAAAGGCAAAGCTGAACGCAATTAATAAACCGATGCATTTTTTCATTTCAGATGATTTAAAGGTGAGGTCAACCAATTGGCAAGATTGTTTTTATTAATATAATTCGATCATTCTTCGACTAAAAAATAAAGAGCCGTGAAAATTATCACAGTTCTTATAAAAAAGAAAAAGGCTTTAGTGATAGCTAAAGCCTTTTGCCGTGTTCTCTGAAACAGATTACTTTTTCTTCACTGAAGCTGCCTTAGCAACTGAATCTGCTTTTGCAGTTGAATCTGCTTTTGCTTTAGCCAACGCCTCAACAGCAGCAGCTTCTGCTTCAACTTTAGCAATTGAATCAGCCTTTCTTGTTGAGTCAGCTTTCAATTTTGCAGTGTCAACTTTTTTTCCACCACAAGCTACGAAGGTAAGAGCAAAGGCACTTACCATTACTAGTGCAAATAATTTTTTCATGGTTACAGGTTGTTAATTTGGCCGCAAAGATATCATTTGGCTTTAATTCTAAACTAACCTCCTTAAAAAAAATTGCATTTCCGACCGCTATGTGCCCATTTTCTACCCCTCAAAAAAAAATCAAACGTTTTCTCTACTTTTTTCTAAAGAACAACCGGATAGGGGTTCCTTCAAAGTCAAACTTTTCACGAAGCCTGTTTTCCAGGAATCGCACATAAGATTCCTGAATATATTGAGGCAGGTTGCAAAAGAAAATGATGGTTGGCGTTTTTGCTGCCACCTGGGTAATGTACTTGATCTGAATAAGTTTACCCTTTACGGCTGCTGGCGGATAATGCGCAATTTCCGGAAGAAGGGCATTATTTAGTTCGGATGTTGATATTTTCTTGGTTTTGTTTTCATAAGCTTGAACAGCCTTTTCAACTACCTGAAAGATTCGTTGCTTGGTAAGAGCCGAGGCAAAGA
>CAZNCO010000297.1:0-6074 GCA_964571345.1 uncultured Ohtaekwangia sp. | reverse complement strand
GATAAGTATAGACTTGAATTAGAGGATCAGCAAGTTTACAATAACGGAACAACCGTTTGGACTTATCTGCCTGCGAATAAAGAAGTGAACGTTGATAATTTCGATCCAAAATCTGACGACCTCAATCCATCCAAAATTTTTGAGATGTATAAAAAAGGATTCAAATATCTTTTGCTTGGGGATAAAACTGAGGGTGGCATCGTTTGCGATGAAGTTGATCTGGTCCCTGAGAAAAAGGACGCTCAGTATTTCAAAATTAAAATGTTTATTTCTAAAAAAGATAAGAGCGTGCAAAGCTGGACAATGTTTGATCGCAGCGGCAATCGTTATAAATACACCATCACGAAGTTTACTCCAAACATTAAGATAGAGGATTCATTCTTCACCTTTGATCCGAAAAAGTTTCCTGGAGTTGAAGTGATTGATCTTAGATAAAAAAGAAATATATCAAGAAACAAAAGCCGCATTGACAGCGGCTTTTTTTATTTTTACTCCATGAACCGAGAGCAACTCTTCGAACAAATCAAGAAAAAGAATTCTTATCTCTGTGTGGGTCTTGATACCGACCTGGATAAAATCCCAAAACATCTTTTAAAAACCGATGACCCGATTTTCGAATTCAATAAACACATCATTGATGCTACGAAGGACCTGGCAATCGCTTATAAACCCAACGTTGCTTTCTACGAGGCACTCGGCTCAAAAGGTTGGGACAGCCTGAAGAAGACACTCGATTATATTCCCAAAGAATGTTTTACTATTGCAGATGCCAAGCGTGGCGACATTGGCAACACCTCCTCATTGTATGCTAAAGCTTTTTTTAGCAACATGGATTTTGACTCCATCACGGTTGCTCCCTATATGGGCGCAGATTCAGTAAAGCCGTTTCTGGAATTTCCGAATAAGTGGGTGATTCTTTTGGTACACACTTCCAACAAGGGGGCTGAAGATTTTCAATTGCTACAAACACGCTTTGGCCGCTTTGTGTATGAAGAGGTAATTCACACTTCGCAGCTCTGGGCCACACCTGATCAAATGATGTATGTGGTGGGCGCAACCAAAGCCGATAAGATCAGAAACATCAGGTCTCTCGCTCCGAATCATTTTCTTTTAGTTCCAGGTGTGGGCGCGCAGGGCGGAGACCTTGCCGCGGTATCTCATGCCGGGCTAAATGCGCAATGTGGTTTAATCGTAAACTCATCCCGTTCTATCATTTACGCGTCCTCAAACGAAGACTTCGCTGATGCCGCTCGAATCGAAGCAAAGAAAGTTCAGCAAGAAATGGCGCAACTGTTGAGTGAACATGTGAAGTGAGTAAACCCACTTCAATACCTTCCCGTTTTCTTTCAAAAGCATCTTTGCCTCTTTCCATCCAGGGAACTTGTCCGTTTGATAAGTGAAAGTCTTTGTCTCATTTGCAATTCGTGGTGATTTTTTTATGGCTTCCAAATGAGCGCCCTGCCGGTAAAATCGTTTTAAGTCCTCCTCGCTCTCCCAGGCCGATAGCGTATAGTGCAATAAGCCAAAGCCTGTATTCTTCATTAATAAAAACCCTTTCTCGCTTTTCGTCTGACGCATGATGTGCATGCCATGGTAAGACAGCCGAAAAAAATACCACCACTTTTTCAAACGAATGGATGTAACCGTAACATACATGATTAAAATTTTAATCCGTCAAAAATAACAATTCAAAGAAAGACAGAATATTCTAAATTTAGGAAGCTAAACCGGCTCCATAGCTATGAACGAATCTTTTCTTCACTACATCTGGCAGTTTCAATACTTTCAAAAAATCGATTTACAGACAAGTCAGGGAGAGGTCATTAATATTGTCAAGCAAGGTATTCACAACACTGATTCAGGACCTGACTTTAGTCACGCTAAAATTAAAATTGAAAATATCGAATGGGCCGGCAATGTGGAAATTCATGTAAAAAGTTCGGAGTGGTATACTCACAAACATGAACAAGACGCAGCCTATGAAAATGTGGTGCTGCATGTAGTTTGGGAAAACGATAAACCGGTTTATCGAAAAGACCAAAGCCTATTGCCTACTCTCGAATTAAAAGGCCGTGTGGATGAATCATTGCTAGCTTCGTATAAGAAATTGGTAAATAATCCGGCAACTATTGCATGCGAGAAAAAATTCTCAGCAGTCGATTCAATTGTGCAACTCTCCATGCTGGACCGGGCACTAATGCAACGCCTCGAAACAAAATCGATACTCGTTACTGAACTTCTTCAAGCTAACACAGGCGATTGGGAAGAAACTTGCTATCAATGGCTTGCCAGGGCTTTCGGCTTCAAAGTAAACAGCGAGCCTTTCTTCGAGCTCGCAAAGGCAGTGCCTTTCAAAATTCTTTTGAAACAAGAAAACATTCTGGAAATAGAAGCCTTACTTTTCGGTGTTGCAGGAATGCTCGTTACAAAAACAAAAGATGAGTACATCACTTCTTTGTTTGATGAATATCAATTCCTCAAGAAAAAATTCAAACTAGAGGCTTCAGAGCTAAGTCATACACAATGGAAATTCCTGCGCCTGCGCCCGGCCAACTTTCCCACCATCCGGATCGCACAATTTGCAACGATCCTCCATCATCACAAAAATATTTTCTCGCAATTGATTGAGATTAAAAATATAGACGAAGTCTCGCAACTACTTTCGTTATCACAGTCCCGATATTGGCAAAAGCATTATCGATTTGGCAAACCAGCAAAGGGTGTTGTACCTGCGCTAGGTCAATCTTCCATTGAGAATATTGTCATTAACACAGTCGTGCCGCTGTTGGTAGCCTATGGAAAAACGAAAGATGATCAGGACTACATTGACAAGGCGGTGAATCTACTGCAGCAAATTCCTGGTGAACGCAATACCATTACAAAAGGCTGGGAAGAGATTGGCCTCAACGTTAAAACCGCTTTTGACTCTCAAGCCAGCATTGAGCTTTTTAATAATTTCTGCAAAAAAAGGCAATGTTTGAATTGCTCTATTGGGGTTGCCATCTTAAGACCCGCGCAATGACTCTTGTAATAGCTCTTGTTCATGTTCTAATTCTTTTCCTCATTGCCGTTAAGGCTAATAAAATATGGAATCATCCACATGAACGACTTTATTGGCCTGCACTCAGCTTCAAAGTAGCCATGGCTTTATCCGTTGGGCTCGTCTACGGATTTTACTACCCCGGTCATGACACGTGGACTTATTTTAAGGACGCTGAGCAACTGGCAAATCTCGCAAAGAATGATTTTGCTATTTACTCAAAAGCTATGTTCGACAGTGACGCAAACATGGCGTCTTACCATATAATTTCAAATACGGAGTGGCGGTCTGTTTTCTTCGTAAAGGTTTTAAGTGTGTTTTGCCTGTTCACCAACAACAATTACTGGATCTGTGCCGCGTGGTTAGCGATGATTTCATTTTTCGCCAGCTGGAATATCCATAAAGTTATTTGTGACTGGAAGCCACACACTGGCTTTGCGTCTGCGCTTGCTTTTCTATTTTTTCCATCTGTCTCCTTCTGGGGAAGTGGACTGGAAAAAGAAACACTTGCACTAGGTGGGCTTCTGTTCGTATCTGCCAGCTTAATTGAATTCTGGCATGGAAAGAAGTTAAACTTCATGAAGTGGATATTAATTTTCATTTCTCTTCTGCTGATCTGGAAACTCCGGTATTTCTGGTTAGGGGTTTATCTATTAGTGATCATTCCTACTTTGATTGTCATCTACCTTCTCAGGAAAAAAGTAAGTACATACGTTTCGACTTTAATCGTGATTGGAATATTTATGTTAGTGTTCTTTGGCCTTCCTTATCTCCATCCAAATTTCTCCTCAGACTTATTTCTCGGAATACTGGTAACTAACAACCAGCAGTTCACGACCATATCAAATCCAAACAACATCATTCGCTTCTATCAACTTAAACCCGAATGGTCAAGCGTTATTATCAACTCACCTTGGGCGCTTGCATCAGGATTGTTCAGACCATTTATCTGGGAAGCCCCCGGACTACTCGGCTTCTTTGCGTCCATCGAAAATGCTTTTTTACTAGTGATGACGTTATTCTCCCTCCCGAGTTTAAAAAAAGCGCTTGGCTCCAAAGACTCCATCCTGCTAGTGAGCACAATCATCTACATTTCCGTTTTGTGCATATTTCTTACGCTGTCTACGCCCAATTTTGGCAGCCTCTCGCGGTATCGCATCGGGTTTCTTCCCTTCTTCGTTTTCATCATTTGCATCAGTAACCCGCTAGTGTCTCGAATCCAAAAAATGTTCAAAGTGAAAAGCATACAATAGTTATCTTTGTGGCATGGAAAATCCTGTACTAATTATTGGAGCCAACACGATTGGCCGCGCTGCTAAAGAAATATTTGAAAGTAATGAAGTTGTGGTTTTTGGTTTTCTTGATGACAACAAGGCGCTACATCAAAAAGAAATTGACGATGTGGTAGTACTGGGCGCCACTGATGACGATGGCTTTCTTAAACTCATCAACAAAAAATGCGAAGCCTTTGTGGCTGTGGATGACAATCGCCTGAGAAAGGGGCTTGTAAAAATGCTACAAGAAGTGCGTCATGTTCAACCGGTCAACGCTATTCATGCTCGTGCTGCGATTTCAGCCAAAGCTGAGATTGGTCATGGAAATTTTATTGATCAGGGCGCGAGCCTTGCCGTAGGTTCAAAGATCGGCAGCCACTGCCTGATTCATTCCAACGCAACAATTGGTGTAGAAGCAAAATTGGGTGACTTCGTTCAGATTGGAATGGGTTGCAACATCAATCCATCTGTAACTATTGAAGATGAAGTTTTCATCGGATCTGGTGCAACCATAGTAGCGGGTATCACCATTGGAAAAGGAGCGCGTATCGGAGCTGGTTCCGTTGTAATTGGTCCGGTGAAGGCAGGTGAGACTGTTTTTGGTAATCCCGCACAAGCTATAAAATCATAATTTCACTACAGTGAAAATTTCTGAAACCGATTTGATCTTGAACCCCGATGGAAGTGTCTACCATCTGAATCTGCTGCCCAAGAACATTGGTGACACCATCATTGCCGTGGGTGATCCCAGCCGCGTGTACATGGTCAGTCAGTTTTTTGATGAGGTAGAGTTTGAAATGAACAAACGGGAATTCATCACGCACACAGGGAAGTATAATAGCAAAAAGATCACGGTTATCAGTACAGGCATAGGCACCGACAATGTTGAAATATTTTTCACTGAGCTCGATGCCCTTGCGAACGTTGATTTGAAAACGCGCGAACCAAAATCGAAAAGAAAGAAATTAAAAGTAATTCGAATCGGCACATCAGGCGCCTTGCAGGAAGATATTCCCGTTGGATCGTTCATTGCATCCGAATATGCAGTGGGCCTGGATAACCTGATGAACTTTTATGATCTGCCGATGAATGACGAAGAAGCTGGTATTGCCCATGATATTCAGAAGAAAATCGGACTGCCATTCATGCCTTATGTGGTGAAGGGTTCTGAAAGTCTTTACGAAGAATTGGCACACGATATTCCATTGGGAAATACGGTGACAACACCCGGCTTCTATGCGCCACAAGGAAGAAAATTGAGAATAGAAACGCGGCTCCCAAACTTGCTGGAAGATTTAAACTATTATCATAAAGGGGATTTTTGGCTTAGCAACTTTGAGATGGAAACATCAGCCTATTATGCCATGGCGCGCATGATGGGCCACGAAGCGCTGAGCCTCAACGCGATCATCGCGAACCGGATCAAAAATAAATTTGCCAAAGACCCACACAAAATCGTGGAGTCGTTGATCAAATCAGTTCTCGATAAGATCTGATCAGGCGGAAGCCATGCTATCCATCCGCATAATATGCTTACCAGCGCGGTACGGATCGTTGTTATAAAACCCAGACAAAATGCGATGGGCAATTTGCTCAATCACTAACTCTTCATCTGTTTTATTTTGCTTGCCTTCCCAAAATACACGCTGCGGATGTTTCTTCATGTCGTCAACATACGCTTTGGCGTGAAGATATTGTTCCTCGGTGAAGCTGATGGTGAAGCAGGTTTTTACTTTTTGTGTTTCCATACAAATCAATTT
>CAZNCO010000296.1:0-6079 GCA_964571345.1 uncultured Ohtaekwangia sp. | reverse complement strand
TCGCAAAGTAAAGCCATCACATCACTGGCGGTGATGATGCTGTGGGAAGAAGGTAAGTTTTTACTGGATGATCCGTTGAGCAAATACATTCCGGAGTTTAAGAATTCGAAAGTGCTCTTGGGATTCAACAAAAAAGATACTACGTATTGGACCGAGCCGGCAAAGAGTGAAATCACCATTCGCCAGTTGCTTACCCACACTTCGGGCATCGACTATGCGGCCATTGGTAGCGAGGAGTTCAAAGCTATCTATGCGAAGGCGGGAGTGCCCAGCGGTATTGGCATTGCCAACTATTCTGATGTACTGAGCGATAAAATCAAAATCTTAGGTAAGCTTCCGCTGAAACACCACCCCGGGGAGAAGTGGACGTACGGCCTGAACAATGACGTGCTCGGCTACCTAGTAGAAGTTCTTTCAGGCATGAGCTTCAACGACTTTTTGAAGAAAAGAATCTTCGACCCGCTAGGCATGAAGGACACTTATTTCTATTTGCCGAAAGACAAGCACAGCCGCCTGGTAAATCTGTATGAAACCAAAAATGACAAGCTCTCTAAAATCACCGGTACAGTTTATGACAAAGTAAATCCTGCCTATCCTTTAAGCGATGGAAAATATTATTCGGGTGGAGCTGGCCTCTCATCCACTGTTGAAGACTATGCTAAATTCCTGCAGCTTTTTTTAAACAAGGGAGAGTTCAATGGCGTACGTTTGCTGGGAAGGAAAACAGTGGAGCTGATGCTCACCAATCAATTACAACCACCTTTGACAAACAAGGTAGGTTTGGGTTTTGGATTGGAAACTGCTGAAAATGATTATCAATCGCCATATAGTATAGGCTCGTTTTCATGGGGAGGTGCTTTCAATACTCAATATTGGGCCGACCCAAAAGAGAAGCTGGTAGGGCTCATCTATACTAATATATATAACTCACCCAGTTGGGGAATAGGTGAAAAATACAAGGCACTGGTGTATCAGGCGATCATCGACTAACCTAACTTAACGGTAGCTTTTTCCGTATAATCGGCATTTTTTCCATCTGTTTGGTTAACGACTTATTTAGGCTACTTTTGCAATCGTGTATAGTATAAGGCATTTAGAAAATAGAATCCTTCGCAGCTTTGCGATCCTCACCATGGTGGTGGCGGTGGGTTGTGCTCTATTGCCTGAGCTGGATTCTTTTGCCTGGGAGCAGAGCTACTCCAAAAGCCATCAGCACGGTAAGGCAACTTTTATTTCGGCTTTATTTGACAGTTCAGCGGAAGAAGATGCAGACGGTGATGGAGCCATAAAATTGTGGCAGGGTGCTTTCGCTCCGGTTGATGTGACCTCATTTTCTTGCATTTCTTCTCAGCAGAACGAAAAGGTAGAATCTCCTTCTTTCACATTTCCGGAACAAAAATATTTCCTTCTGCATAGAAGATTGCTGCTATAAGTCAGGGGTTGTTTTCGTAAGTCCCGTTAGTAGTTTATTGTCTTTCTATGGTTTATGAAGAAAAAATATTCAATTCATTTTGCTGTCCTCTTATTGGTACACCTGTCTGCCACCGCGCAGGATTCGTTGCTTACGCTAAATCAGGCGAAGGACAGGCTGTTTAAGAAAAACTTTTATCTGCTGGCAGCTTATTACGAAGTAGGCCAGGCCGAAGCACAAGTGGTGCAGGCCCGGCTCTGGTACAATCCTACCATTACCTGGAACCAGGAGGCCTACAATGTTGAGCAGAATAAATATATGTCTGCCCGCAATCAGTATGAGGCACAAATCAACCAGACAATCTCCATTGCCGGAAAACATACCAACACCGTAAAGCTTGCGCGTATAAATCTTGAGCTTAACAAAGTTCAGTTTGAAGATGTGATCCGAAGCCTTGTGTTTGAGTTGGCAAGCACATATCACAATCTGGCTGCGCTGCAGGCAAAAGAAAAATTGTACAACGAGGTGCTGTCAAGTTACCAGCGTCTGATTGCGGCAAGTCAAAAACAATTAGATGTGGGCGCTATCTCCGTTACAGAAGATTTGCGTATTCAGTCTGAATACATCGCTGTGAAGGCGCAAGCATTAGATAATGTAAATCAGAAGGAGCAATATCTTTCACAACTCCGCACTTTGTTGCAATACCCAAAAGATTCTGCACTGAACGTTGTGCAGAAGATTCCATTGTTTGATCCGAAACTGGAAATGGATAGCCTGATTTTAAAATCACTTCGTGTACGTCCAGATTTACGTGCCTCAAATTTATTTGAACAATACCAGGAGCAAAACTTAAAACTCCAACGATCTCTGGCAATTCCTGACCTGACGGTTGGTTATGACTATGATAAAGGCGGCAATTATGTTCGAAATTATTCAGGGTTGATCGTGCAAATGCCACTTCCAATTTTTAATCGCAATCAAGGGAGCGTAAAAGAAGCGCAATACAACATAAAACAGTCTCAGTTAAAACGGGATTATCTTAAAATCAACATTGTCAATCAGGTTACGGCAGCGTATAATCAATACAAAAAAAATTATGAGGGGCTTACATCCTATACGGAAGAGTATTTGGGCAAGTTGATACAGCTTAATAAGAATACCAATACTTACTTTCAAAAACGTGATATTAGTTTACTGGAATTTATCGACTATCAGCGTATTTATATTACTACGAATATTCAATTGATTGAATTGAAGCAACAATATTTAAACAGCGTGAACAACCTCAATTTTAGTGTTGGGGAAACAGTTATTGACTATTAAAATAATTTAAAATGAAGAGTCTGGTTTACTATATGATCCTTGGCGTGATAGTTACTTCCTGTGGATCTGAGACCAAAAAGAAAGTAGAACAAGAAAAGCAGAGCAAGCCAAAACTTGTACTCACAAAAGATCAAATGGAGCAAATTTCGGCAGAACCGGTTTCTGTACGTGCCCTTACAGAGCAGTTGGCAGCGGTTGGCGAAGTGAGTTTTTCGGAAGAGAATGTGGTTCGCATTTATCCGATTGTGAGTGGCACTGTGGAGAAAGTCTTTGTGTCGTTGGGTGACTATGTTCAAAAAGGTCAACGCATGGCAACAATGCTTAGTATGGATATGAGCCAAATACAACGTGACTATAACATTGCCAAGTCTAATTTTACTGTAGAAGAAAAAAACTTGGCTCGTGCGCAGGAGCTTTTTTCGGCTGGGATGATGAGCGAAAAAGAATTTGCGAATGCGCGTAAGGAATATAACAATGCCTTATCTGAATTGAATGAGCGCACTCAGATATTAAAACTTTATGGGGGGTCTTCCAGTGATCTGGATGCCATTTATAACGTGATGGCACCGCGATCTGGTTATGTAGTTGAAAGAAATGTTACTGAAGGAACTCAAATCAGGAATGACAACAATACGAATATTTTTACTATTTCAGATTTAAAAACAGTTTGGGTGTGGGCAAATATTCACGAAAGTGATCTGGCTAAAGTGGCCGAAGGTGACGATGTGCAAGTAAAGACGATAGCATTTCCTGATAAAGTATTTCATGGTAAGGTCAAGAAAATCGGAACCATGCTTGACCCTGATTCGCGAGTAATAAAAATTAGGACCGAATTAAATAACAATGATGGCCTCTTAAAACCTGAGATGTTTGCTTCAATTATTGTTAAGTCAAAATCGAAAGTGAATGTGTTGTCAGTCCCCCAACAAGCAGTAGTGTTGGAAAATAATCGTTACTATGTAATGCGCGAGGTGAAGGTAGGCGAATTTGAGAAAGTAATCGTTACACTGGGAAGATCGTTTGCTGAATATTATGAAGTGACAGAAGGTTTGAAAGAAAATGATCGCGTAGTATCTCAGGGGTCTTTATTCGTGCTCACAGCCTTTAACAGATTGTAAATAAGTATGAACAAGTTTATTAAGGGCATAATTACTTTTTCTCTGAGGAATCGATTAATCGTTTTTCTTGGCACCATTGGAATTATTGGTTGGGGTGTTTCTAGTTTTCTCGATACGCCAATCGAAGCATTTCCGGATGTGATTAACGCTCGTGTGGTGATTATCACGCAATGGCCTGGCCGCAGCGCTGAAGAACTTGAAAAGTTCGTTACGATACCAATTGAAACGGAAATGAACGTGGTGCCAAGAAAGACAAGCTTGCGCTCTATTTCATTGTTTGGCCTATCCGTGGTTACTTTATTTTTTGAAGACGAGGTTGATGATTTTCGTGCACGACAAATGGTGAATAATCAACTTGTCAATGTGGACCTGCCTGACGGAGCAGAATCAGAAGTTCAACCACCTTCTGGTCCCACGGGCGAAATCTATCGCTATACTCTCGATGGTGGTAATGAGTACACGGTTCGTCAACTAAAGGAAATCCAAGATTGGGTGATTGACAAACGCCTGAAGGCTGTTCAAGGCGTTGCGGACGTTATAAGTTTTGGAGGTGAAGTGAAAACTTTTGAGGTGACCGTTGACCCCAATAAACTGAAGGCATTTGGCTTTAGTGCTGAAGATGTTTTTAATGCTTTGAGAGCCAATAATGACAACGTTGGGGGAGATGTAGTGGAAAAAGGTAACCAGGCGTTTTTGGTTCGGGGGCTAGGACTGGTAAACGAGTTGGGAGACATAGAAAATATAGTTATCAGGAATATAAAAGGAACACCCATTCTGATCAAAGAAATCGGCACTGTTAGGGAGTCATTAAGACCCAAGCTCGGCAAAGTGGGACGAGATAACGAAAATGATGTGGTGGAAGGAATTGTGCTTCTTAGGAGAGGAGATAATCCAAGCTATGTATTGAAGCTTTTGAATGAAGCAATAACTGACATAAACGAAAGAGTTCTCCCACAAGGGGTGAAAATAAAAGTATTTTATGACCGAACTACGCTGGTTAACTTAACTACTCACACGGTGGAAGAGAATCTTGTGATTGGAATGTTCCTTGTAACATTCATCCTTTCTATATTCTTACTAGACTGGCGAACGACTTTGATTGTGGCGATCATCATTCCTATGTCACTTTTGTTTGCCTTCATTTGTATGAAAATAAAAGGGATGACAGCTAATTTGCTTTCTATTGGCGCCATCGATTTTGGAATTATCATTGATGGCGCAGTCGTAATGGTAGAGGGTACTTTTGCTTATTTAGCTCACAAAGAGCATGAACTTGGCTCAAAGAAATTCAATGCGATGACCAAGATCGGCTTTGTGAAGAAAATAAGTATTGAAATGGGAAGACCAATCTTCTTTTCCATTCTCATCATTATAATAGCGTTAATGCCAATTTTTTCATTCCAGAAAGTAGAAGGAAAAATGTTCTCGCCTTTAGCATACACTATTGGCTTTGCATTGCTTGGGGCTCTTCTGTTCACGCTTACAATTGTGCCACTATTGTGCCGGATACTTTTAAATAAAAACGTAATAGAGCGAAATAACATTTTCCTTTCAAAAATACGTAGTATCTACGAACCTACGTTGACCTGGTCGATGGATCATCCCATTCGCAGTATATTGATTGCAATCGCTTTGCTACTTTCAGCACTCGTAATAGGAAACCGGTTAGGTACAGAATTTCTTCCTAAACTAAACGAAGGATCAATCTATGTTCGCGCTAGCATGCCTCAAAGTATTGCATTTACGCAGGCAAACATTGCATCTGAGAAAATGCGACACGTCTTTATGGATTATCCTGAAGTGAAGGGTGTCATTTCACAAAATGGCCGACCTAACGATGGAACAGACCCAACAGGATTTTTTAACGTGGAGTTTTTTGTTGATCTGTTTCCTAAATCAGAATGGACACGCGGGGTGAGTAAGGAAGAAATTATCGAAGACATGCAAACTAGATTGGAAAACAAATTTCCAGGAGTGGTTTTTGGCTTTTCTCAACCAATCTCTGATAATGTAGAGGAAGCGGTTTCTGGTGTAAAAGGTGAAATGGCTATTAAAATTTTTGGCGATAATCTGCCCCGTCTGGAAGAATTGGCTGACAGTGTAAAGAATATCATGCAAAAGATAGAAGGGGTTCAGGATCTCGTTATGTTTAAAAACCTTGGGCAGCCGGAGTTACGCGGGTAACTGGACCGCCTGAAAATGGCCCGCTATGGAGTAAATATTGCTG
>CAZNCO010000295.1:0-6098 GCA_964571345.1 uncultured Ohtaekwangia sp. | reverse complement strand
TTCCCCCTCCTTTTCCACCGTGTTTGAAGCCTGTCTGCACGGCTATTCCTTGCTCATTATAAACAACTGTTTCGCCCTCGGGCATTCCATTTTCATAATTCACGATGCGCTCAAGTCGTCCATTTTCATAGAAATATTTCCATTGGCCAAAATACTGGCCATCGTGATACATGCCTTTGCGGTGCAGCTTTCCGCTGGCAAAAAAATACCACGCAGAATCCTGGGTGATCCCTTCACGCCAGCTTTCTTTTCCCTGCATCACTTCACCCGGATAAAAATAAATTACCTCTCCGTGTAGCACTCCTGCCTTATAATGCTCTACGGAATTCTTCTTTCCGTTTTCGTAATAATAAATCCATTCACCTTCTCGACTACCATTCACTTCTTTGCCTATCGCCTTGAGTTGACCCGATGAGTAATATTCTCTTGTCAACTCCTGGCAGAAAATATTTCCCGTCATCAGCCACAATACAACACCGAAAATTAATTTCATATCTAACGATTTCTTGGCTGGAAGTCACACACAATAACTACTCAAAATAGCTCGAAAAAATGCGCACAGTAGCATTTCATTATTTCTTTCTATATTCAAAAGGGTCAATCTCAAAAAAAATGAATTGTAGAATTTTCATCGCACTTGTCTTCTTCACAAAGTTAGTAAATGCACAAAGCACTTCCACCTTCATGGGAGGAAGAGCCACGGGATTGGGTTATACGACAGCCACACTCGATGACGAGTGGACTATTTTCAACAACATCGGGGGATTGGGCCGAGTAACGCAGCAGAGCGCCAACTTCGCCTACGAAGCTCGCCCTTCACTGGAAGGCGCAAATCGGCTCGCAGCTTCTTTTCTTACCTCAACAAAAATCGGCTCGATAGGTGCTGGCATTTTCAAATTTGGAGACGATGTGTACAGTGAGCAAATGGTGTCGCTCGGATACGGAAATCAAATCGGCAACACTTCGTTGGGTGCCAAGGCTAACTACGTTCAGTATCGTGCTGAAAATTTTGGTATTCATACTGCCTTCAGTTTAGATTTTGGAGGCATCACTCAGATCACACCGAAGATAGAAGTAGGAGCATACATTACCAATCTCACACAGTCAAAACTGATAGGCTCTGATGGCGAGCGGTTGCCAACCAAGCTGGTGGCGGGCATTAGTTTCAAGCCTTCTGATAAGGTATTGGTGGCCACAGAAATTGAAAAAGACATTGCCTATCAAAGCACCTGGAAGACAGGCATGGAATATAACTTCTACAAGAAAGTATTTTTCAGAACTGGGTTTAATCTAAATCCTAATGCAGCATTCTTCGGCCTTGGGTTGCACAAAGGCAATCTAAAAGTAGACTATGCTATTCGGTTTAGCCAGCTGATAGGTATCGCACATCAACTTTCTGCCTCCTACCTGTTCAGCAAGAAATGAAATATTGGTTTACTACTTTTATCGCATTGCTTGTAGTGGTGCATGCCTATTCTCAGGAATATCCGCGTCATGAGTTTAACCCCGCAAGTCTGGTTGACGAAATCTTTGCTACGCAAGACTTGAATGTGAGCTACGAAGATCTTTATGAGAATTACCTGCAGTTGCTTTCCAATCCTCTTGATTTGAATTCAGCAACAGACGAGCAGCTCCGATCACTTTATATTTTATCGCTAGAGCAAATCAATGCATTCCTCACCTTTCGAAAAGAAACCGGAACAATACTCTCCGTGTATGAACTTCAGACTATTTTGGATGAAGCTACTTTTCAGAAAATTGCTCCCTTTGTTACAGTAACAGATGCAAGCAAATCACTAAACAAAAAAATCTTTAAAAGAATCATTGACGAACAAAACAACTATCTGCTGTTAAGATGGGGAAGAACACTTGAACAACAACGCGGATATACCAACTCAGCAACGCCTTCAACCAAATATCTAGGCTCACCCGATAATTTCTATGCACGTTTTCGCACCAGCAAAGCAAATGACTTCAGCCTTGGTTTTACGTTAAAAAAAGATGCGGGAGAACAAATCACCTGGAGCCCTGCCAATAAATATTATGGCTTCGATTACCTGAGCTTTCATCTACAAACACTAAACAAGGGCCATTTCAAAAACGTAATTATCGGAGACTATCAGGCGCAATTTGGGCAAGGCATTGCGCTGGGTTCAGTCTTTGGAATTGGTAAAAACGGAGAAACGGTCAACACCATGCGCAGAGCCAACCTCGGCTTTACGCCATACACCTCCGTCTATGAAGCTGGGTATTTCAGAGGTGCTGCTGTTTCGTATGCACTGACGAAAAATATAACACTTCATGCCTTGGGGTCGTCCCGGGGGAGAGACGGTTCGCTACAGCAAGATACATTGTCAGGTAGTGCCGATTATCTCTCTTCCTTCAGTTACACTGGGCTGCACCGAACGGTTACCGAATTAAAAAATAGAAATGCTGTGACGGAAACGAATGGAGCATTCGTACTTCAATTCAAGAATCAACAACTGGATGCTGGCGTAATTCTTCATCAAACACATTTTAGTTCTGCGCTACAACGGCCACTTACACCTTACAATCAATACTATTTTACAGGATCAGACAATACAAACACAGGCGCCTACCTCAACTACAATTTCAACAACTTTGCCTTCTTCAGCGAGTTCACGCAAACAGTGAACTACGGACGTGCGATGGTAGCCGGAATATTGGGAAGCCTCACACCAAAACTTGAAACATCATTGGTCTACCGAAAATTTGACAAAGACTTTTACAGTTTCTACAGCAATGCCATCGCAGAGAATTCAATCCCTCAAAACGAAGAAGGAATTTATTGGGGATTAAAGTACACCTTTGACAAGAAGATCTCTTTAGCAGGATACATTGATCTCTTTAATTTTCCATGGCTTAAATACAGAAGCTACGCACCATCTGATGGAAGCGAATGGCTGGTGCGATTCAATTGGCGTCCCACCAAATCCGTGTATTTCTTCCTGCAAATGCGCGAAGAAACCAAACAACGAAATCTCAGCGAACCAGGCACACTCTATCTCACAGACCCTGGTAAGAAAAGAAATTATTGGATCAACTGTGATTATTCAGCCACACAGAATCTGACGTTTAGAACACGCGCACAATTCAGCGATTATTCGATCAGCAGCAACTTCTCACAAGGGATGGTGCTGCTCCAGGATGTATCCTATGACATCCGAAAATTCTCTATCACCGGAAGGTTTGCCATCTTTGACACAGATGATTATGACAACCGTCTCTATGTATATGAGCGCGATGCATGGCTTGCCTTCTCCTTCCCGGCTTATTATGGCCGAGGCACCCGGCAATTTGTTTTACTGCAATACAAACTCACTTCTAAAATTGACGTTTGGCTGCGCTGGGCGAATACTACTTATCTCAATCAGGAAATAATTGGATCTGGGGGCGATCAAATCAACGGAAACTCGCGCAATGATATTAAATTACAGGCGCGAATAAGACTTTAGTTTATGCATGGAGTAGAGCTTGTAACACCGGGAGTACTTTTGATGTTAATCATTGGTTTGATTGCGTTCATGGTTGTATTCAGAACCATCTTTAAGAAAAAAGGCAAATAAACATACCTGCGTAATAAACTTTCTGACGGTTTTCTTGCTATTTCATCGATTCTCAGCGTACTTTAAGATTAGTCCCTACCAAATTGCTGAGATTCAAATGATTATTACTTAATTAAATGAGAAAACTCAACCTGCTCTTTGTCCTTATAGTGCTTTCCCTTTTGCTTTTATCTGCAGCCTCCATCGCCTTTGCACAGGCTACTAAGAAAACCCTCGACTTGCCTGAGTTTAAAAGCATTTATGTGAACTCGAACTACACGGTCTACCTGAAGCAAACCAACAAGCAAGAGGTTACCATGGAGGCGTTGCCAGAGATTGCCGAGCTCACTAAGATTTTTGTAGAAAATGGTGTTTTGATGATCAACGTAGAGCGCAAGCCCGACAATCCAAACAAAAGCATTTGGGCCAAGATTGACGACATCAAGCTGAATCCTACCATGAAAGTGATGGTGAGTGTAAAGAATATCAACGAGCTACAAGTAAATGGCGGTGGTAAAATCATTTCCGAAAACTCAATCGCTTCCGATTATTTAAGCTTGGCCGTGTCTGGGAGCGGCAGCATGGATCTTGATATAAAAGGCAATAATGTAAAAACCGAAGTAAGTGGATCCGGTTCTATTTCGATCAAGGGATATGCTTCCTCAAACGACATCTACATTAGCGGAAGTGGCAGTCTGAAGTCTTTCACCTGCGATCTTGAAAATGCCAAAATCAAAATGAGCGGTTCGGGTTCAGCTGAATTAACGGTTTCCAATAATCTGGAAGCCCTAGTGTTGGGCAGTGGTACCATCAAACACAAAGGCAATACCAAGACCGTTACCAAGAAAGTATATGGTTCAGGTGCCGTAGACCGCGCTTATTAAGCTTTTTTCCCTTTCTCCTTAACGGAACTTTCGATCGCATTTACAAGCTCGCTGTACCATGTTTCTCCGTACTTGCGAATGAGCGGATCTTTGAGAAACTTATACAAGGGCACCTGCAAAGATTTGCCCAGCGTGCAGGCATCGGAGCAAATACTCCATTTGTGGTAATTGACAGCCTCCAGGTTTTTCTTCTTCGTGATGCGGATGGGGTACAAGTGACAAGAAATAGGCTTGCGGTATTTTATTTTTCCATCCAGATAAGCCTGCTCGATGCCGCACTTCAGCACTCCTTGCTTATCGTAATGAGCATATGCGCATTCTCTGCCTTCAATCACGGGTGTTGAGAAGTCGCCATCTTCATCCAGCACGTAAGGCCCTTGTTCTTTGATTGTTTTTAGTCCTTCCGGAGTAAGATAAGGCTTCACTTCCTTCTGGATTTCTTTCATGATGGGTAATTCATCTTCATCCAAGGGTGCTCCCAAATCTCCTTCTACACAGCACGCTCCTTTACATTTTTCTAAATTGCAAACAAACTCGACATCCTTTATATCATCCGAAACAAGAACTTCCCCTACTTTAATCATGTTTTAAATTTTGTGATGGCAAAAATAAGCATTTGCTTACTCAACCTTGCACACTCTATATTGCACGTTTTATGACAGATTATATTCAGTCGCTGAATGAACCTCAGCGGGAAGGCGTTTTAAATACAGAGGGGCCTTGCATGCTCATTGCAGGAGCAGGATCGGGGAAGACCCGGGTTCTTACGTATCGGATCGCAAATTTGATCCAAAATCACCAGGTTGATCCGTTTAGCATCATGGCGCTTACGTTTACAAACAAAGCAGCCCGTGAAATGCGCGAGCGCATTGAAAAAGTTGTTGGCCCTGATGCACGAAATCTTTGGATGGGAACCTTTCACTCGGTGTTTGCACGTATCCTGCGGGCTGAAGCGCATCGACTGGGCTACCCTAATAATTTTACGATCTACGACACCGATGATTCAAAATCGTTGCTCAAGAACGTAATCAAAGAGATGGGCCTGGATGAAACACAGTACAAAACCAATACAGTTTATAATCGCATCTCATCCGCTAAAAATAAACTCATCGGCTGGCAGGAGTATCTGGCAAACCCGATGCTGATGGGAGACGATGCCGGAAACATGCGCCAGGAGATCGGGAATATCTTTAAGAATTACACACTGCGCTGCTTCAAGAGCGGTGCAATGGATTTTGACGATCTGCTTTTCAATACAGATAAACTTTTCAAAGAACATCTTGACGTATTAAATAAATATCAGCAACGCATTCAGTACGTGTTGGTGGATGAGTTTCAGGATACCAACCTCTGTCAGTATTTTATCATCCGAAAACTGGCAGCCGTGCGCGAGAATGTTTGCGTAGTGGGTGACGATGCGCAAAGCATTTATGCGTTTCGCGGAGCGGATATTTCCAACATCTTGAATTTTGAAAAAGACTATCCCGATTTAAAGCTCATCAAGCTGGAGCAGAATTACCGATCCACCAACAATATTGTAGACGCAGACACTTCCGTAATCGCTAAAGACAAAGCCCAGCTGCCCAAGAATGTATAGACTGCAAATGAAGAGGGAAACCTGATTGACTTGATCAAAGCTGTTTCGGCT
>CAZNCO010000294.1:0-6127 GCA_964571345.1 uncultured Ohtaekwangia sp. | reverse complement strand
GCCCATTGCTGGTTGGCCATGATAATTATTGGCTGCAAATGCATCTGAAATAATCAGCCACAGATAATGCTGTACTTCTGCAATGTTCACGATCAATATTGCGAGCACGGAGAAGAAATAGATAATGATCATCAACGGCACCATCTTGCCGGCCCAGCTGCCAATACGTTGAATACCTCCGATGATTACAATGCCTGAAATGATCATGAGTGTTGAGCCGACAATAAACTTCAATGTGTTGATCTCTGTGCCAAGCACGGTGAATGACCACGCCTTGGCATCGGGTGAATCAATTCCAATATCGATGATTGCTTGCGTAAGTTGATTGGCTTGAAAAATCGGGAGACAACCAATCATGCAACACAAACAAAACAACACAGCCAAAGGACGAAATGATTTTGGAAGAGCCTCACGGATCACATACATCGGCCCACCCTGTATTACACCTTCAGAATCCTTGCCACGATACATCACGGATAAAGTGCTGGTGAAAAAATTCGTTGACATCCCAACAAAAGCTGTTACCCACATCCAGAAAAGAGCGCCCGGCCCCCCAATACTTATGGCGGCTGCTACTCCTGCAATGTTGCCCATGCCCACAGTTGATGCCAGCGCAGTTGACAGCGCTTCATACGGGCTGATCTGCCCGGGGTCGTTGGGGTCGTGAAATTTGCCGCGCAAAATGGAGATGGAATGTGAAAAGTATTTGTAATGGATAAAGCGTGAATAGAAGAAGAAAAACACTCCACCCAGGATCAATAAAAACAAAACGGGAGTCCAAACCCCGGTTGCCAATTGGCTGATCAGTTCACTCACAGGTTCAAATTTTAGTTGGCTTTAAAAGTAGGTAAATTATTCGCAATGATAATGCAATGCCTTTGATTTATAGACTTGCCTGCAGCATTTCGACACTCACCCAATATACTTTTCCATCACGAGCATAAACGATATGGTCGCGCCTGCGAGTGTGCGTTATGGAAGGAGACTGCGGCCGCTTCCATTTGAAAAGCATCCATTTTGCTTTATATTCATTATTGAACTAATATTATAATATGAATTGGTATTCCGCAGTTGTCGTTTTGGTTTTATCTGTTTTTGTTCAGGATGTTCCGTTCAAGCCTTCGAATGAATTTGAAGCCGATGTTGATTTGCAATTCAAAACAAGGCCGGCCGCAGAGCGACCAACCTATGATGTGAGCGGCAATAAGATTGAACAACAGCATGGCATGCTCACCTTTCTTTCGGTAGCGATTTCTTCCATTCAGTCGCCACGCGGTGAAGTCCGTTTTAAAGCCATCGATTCAGGTAATAAGAATGTGGCCTCCAAAAAAATATCACCCAATACCAGTTATCGTTTTGATATGGGCTTCATTGAAGATTTAAAAAAAGGAGTGTCGCCCAATACGATCACTATTTATTTTCTCAACGACAAAAAAGAGGAGGTTAACAAAGTTGTGTTGCAAGTAACTGCAACTGGTGACTTCCTGGTGAATGGCGAAAAGCGTGGGCAGTTTTAAAGATTGGCAAATAATGTTTTAGGACGTAGGTCTATTCGCTTGGGTACTAAAACCGTTAGCTGAAAATTAATAACTGGAAACTCTGTTCAATATAAATTAACAACTTCATAACAGTCTTTTTTCTTTATTTCGCGCAAACTAAAATTCTCATGCGGATTGTATTGCTCAGTGTTCTGATGATGGCGAGTCTCTTTTCTTCGGCCCAGGTGCGCAGGCAGCCGGGCGCCTCGGAGATCAGGCTAAAGCTTAAAAAATTAAACTTCCTCGGTTCCGTGTTATATGTGGCGGCTCATCCTGATGATGAGAATACGCGGGCGATTGCCTATCTGGTTGGCGATCGTTTAGCTGCTACCGGATACCTTTCCATGACACGTGGCGATGGTGGGCAAAATTTGATAGGCCCCGAGATTCGTGATCAGCTCGGTCTCATTCGCACGCAAGAGCTTTTGGCTGCGCGCAAGATTGATGGCGGTAAACAGTTTTTTACCCGTGCCAACGACTTTGGTTTTTCCAAGAATGTGAAAGAAACTTTTGCGATCTGGAACAAAGATGAAATCCTTTCAGATGTAGTGCGCGTCTATCGCCAGTTTCAGCCCGATGTTATTCTCACCCGCTTTCCACCCGATGAGCGTGCAGGCCACGGGCATCACACTGCTTCAGCTGTGCTTGCTCAAGAGGCATTTGACCTGAGCAGTAAATCTGATTTTCTTCCGGAACAAGTAAAACAATTTGGCGTGTGGCAACCGATTCGTATCTATACTAACACAGGCCGCTGGTGGAACAAGACCATCAACGAAAACTCGCCTGGTGTTACCACCTTAAACGTAGGCACTTACAATCCGCTCTTAGGAAAATCATTTGCTGAGATTGCTGCCGAAAGCCGCACTCAACACAAGAGCCAGGGCTTCGGGTCGCCAGGCGGAAGGGGAGATGCAAATGAGTTCTTTGAATTTGTGAAAGGCGAAAAGCCCTTGAAAGATATTTTTGATGGAGTGAACACTACCTGGAGTCGTGTGCAGGGTGGAGAAAAGATAACGGCTCTTGTCAATCAGGCGGTAGCTGAATACAAAGGTGAAGATCCTGCGGCTACCATCCCGATGTTATTGAAAATTCGCGGAGCCATTCGTGCACTGCCCGCAAGTGTGTGGAAGGAACGAAAAGAAAAAGAAGTGAATGACCTCATCCAGGATTGCCTTGGGCTTTATGCAGAAGCAACTGCATCGGCTTATTGGTGCACACCTGGCGATCAGTTCAAAGCTTCTTTTGAAATTATCAACCGCGCAGGAAGCGATGTGGTGCTGCAGGCCATTCACTCTGCTCCGGTGTCATTTGATTCGGTCTTCAACAACACAATGAAGAAAAATATTCCGCTTGCATTCAAGTCGGATAAGAAGTTGAATGCTGATCTTTCCTATTCCGATCCCTACTGGCTACGTGAGCCGCACACACAGGGATTGTTTGTGGTGAAGAACACGGCTCTCATCGGCAAGCCGGAGAACGAACCCGCAGTATCTTTCACGTTTGACTTCCTGGTGAACGGAGAGAAATATTCGCTCACTACCCCGCTTGTATATAAGTGGACGGATCCTGTGAAAGGAGAACTTTCTCGCCCCTTTGAGATTGTGCCGCCCGTTTTTGTGAATCTAGGTAAACGCGTTTACGTATTCAACGATCAATCTTCACGCGAAGTGACGGTGATGGTGAAGTCTGCGAAAGATAAAACAACCGGCACCGTAGAATTGAAACTTCCCGCGGGCTGGAAGTCAGAGCCTGCCTCTGCCTCGTTTGACTTAGTCAAGAGAGGCGCTGAGCAAACCTTTACTTTTAAAGTAACACCTTCAAAGGATGAAGTGAGCACTGATATTTCTGCGGAAGCAACAGTAGACGGGAAAATGTATAACTACGCGTTGCAGACCATTCAATACGATCATATCCCAGCACAGATTCTCTTGCCGAAAGCAAATGCCGAAGCGCTTCGTCTAAATATCAAAAAAGAAGGAAGTGTAATCGCCTACATCAAAGGTGCTGGCGATGAAGTACCCACTGGCTTGCGTAACCTGGGCTACGAAGTGTGGGAAATGAAAGATGAAGAAGTGACTCCTGCCAATCTAAAGAAAGCAGATGCCGTGGTGCTGGGCGTTCGTGCGCTGAACACCAATGAGCGCATCCGTTATTTTATGCCTTCGCTTCTCAACTTTGTAAAAGAAGGCGGTACTATGGTAGTACAATACAACACCAACTTTGACCTGGAAATTGATGCAGATAAATTTTCGCCTTTCCCAATTACGCTTTCGCGCGACCGCGTAACAGAAGAGAACAGCGAGGTCAGAATTTTAAAACCTGAACATCCATTGTTAAACACGCCCAACAAAATCACCGAACAGGATTTTCAAGGTTGGGTGCAGGAGCGTGGTTTGTATTTTCCTTCGGCCTGGGCGCCTGAGTATGATGCCTTGTTTAGCATGAACGATGCCGGTGAGCCTGCGAAGAACGGAAGCTTGTTGGTGGCCAAGTATGGCAACGGTCATTATGTGTACACAGGCCTTTCATTCTTCCGAGAGTTGCCCGAGGGAGTGCCGGGAGCATATAAACTTTTTGCCAACCTGGTTTCGTTGGGCAAGGCCAACAAGCCTGTTGATGTGAAAGTAAAAACCAAATCAAAATAAATGGACGAGAAGCCTCCGTTATTTCAATCGTGGAAAACCTGGTATTGGCTCATCCTGGGTTTTATGTTTTTGCAGGTGCTCCTTTATTTCTGGATCAGTAATTCTTTTGCATGACCTCGTTCGACTGGCTTGTACTCTTTGGCACTATTCTGCTCATTGTAGGATATGGCACGTGGAAAACGCGTAGCGCGAACACCGCGGAAACGTTTTTGAAAGGTGGCAGCCAACTGAAGTGGTGGATGATTGGTATTTCCATCATGGCCACACAGGCGAGTGCTGTTACTTTTTTGAGCACACCCGGGCAAGCGGTGGAAGATGGTATGCGCTTCGTGCAGTTTTATTTCGGCCTTCCACTGGCGATGGTCATCATCTCGGTAACGATGCTGCCGATTTATTACAAGCTGAAAGTTTATACCGCATATGAATATTTAGAAACACGCTTCGACCTGAAGACACGTACGCTTGCGGCCATTTTGTTTTTGTTTCTGCGCGGGCTGTCTGTGGGCATCACGCTGTTTGCACCTTCCTTGGTGCTCAGCACTATTTTAGGTTGGGATATTTTTTTCACCACGCTGCTGATCGGTATTCTCGTGATTATCTATACCGTTACCGGAGGTTCAGTGGCCGTGAACCTGACACAACGCTACCAGATGACGGTGATCCTTGGCGGGATGATCATGGCGGGTGTGATGGCGTTTGCTTTGTTGCCCAAAGAAGTCTCTTTCTCCAATGCCGTGAATGTGGCGGGTGAGCTGGGCAAGATGAACATCATCACCACCAACTTCAGTTGGGGCGATCGCTTCAATATCTGGTCGGGGTTGCTAGCTTCTACATTTTTGTTTTTGTCGTACTTCGGCACCGATCAATCTCAGGTGGCGCGCTACCTCGGTGGCAAGAACCTGACCGAAAGCCGCATGGGTTTGATCTTCAACGGCCTGCTGAAAATACCCATGCAGTTTTTGATATTGTTTATTGGCGTGCTGGTGTTTGTATTTTATCAATTCAGCCAGGCACCGGTGTTTCATAACCTTGCCTTGAAGAAACAAGCCGAGCAGGTGGCAGGAAATCAGATCGCAGCCATCGAGAAACAATACGATTCAGTTTTTGTAAAGCGCAAGGAAGTAGTGCAGCAACTAGTGAGCTGGATCAAAACAAAAGATGAGGGAGTGATTGCAGCTTCCAAAGAATCGTATGCACACTGGTAGAAAGCATGGGATAGCTTACTCACTGAAACCCGGAAAGCCATTGCAGCATCTATGCCCGGTGCCAAGGTGCAAGACAAAGATTATATCTTTTTAAATTTTGTGTTGTCGAATTTGCCGCACGGCCTTATCGGATTGTTGCTGGCGGTAATGTTCTCCGCGGCCATGTCGTCAATGGCCGGTGAACTCAACGCACTTGCTGCGACCACCACCATGGACATTTATAAACGCGTGGTGAATAAGCATGCGGGGCCTGAGCATTATTTAAAATCATCGCGCGCCTTTACCATTTTGTGGGCGCTTATCGCGATGGTGTTTGCATGGCTGGCTAACTTTTCGGAGAACCTTATTCAGTATGTAAACATTGCGGGCTCTCTTTTTTATGGAACGATTCTCGGAATTTTCCTGGTGGCCTTCTACATCAAACGCGTCAAGAGCAATGCCGTATTCTGGGCTGCGCTGATTGCTGAGTCTGTGGTGCTGGCCTGCTACTTTTATTTTTACCAGGAAATTGCTTTTCTGTACTATAACATCATCGGGTGTGTGGTGGTAGTGGGGTTGGCGCTGGTGTTTCAGCGATTCAGTCCGGAAAAATCTTAACACCACATAGGCACATAAGGTACATAGGATTTCACATAGTTTCATGTCTGACTGTCTATGTGCCTATGTGTTTTTAACACAATGAGTTGTGTTGCAACTCCCTTCGACACTGCCGTAAGCGGAAACGCTTACGGAAAGGTTT
>CAZNCO010000293.1:0-6138 GCA_964571345.1 uncultured Ohtaekwangia sp. | reverse complement strand
GTTATTCAATAAACAATAAGCTGATCATCGGACTTTTCACGATAGGGCTTATTGTGTGGGGAGGTTATTCAATGACTCAACTTCCTATTGACGCTGTGCCGGATATTACCAACAACCAGGTGCAAATTATTACAGTTGCACCTTCTCAATCTGCAGTGGACATTGAACGGCTCGTTACATTTCCTGTCGAGCAAACAATGACAACCATTCACGATATCGAAGAAATCAGAAGTTTTTCACGCTTCGGGCTTTCGGTTGTAACTATTGTTTTTCTCGACAATGTGGATGTGTACTGGGCGCGTCAGCAAGTAAACGAAAGGCTCACGGTAGCGGCAAGCCGCATTCCACCGGGTGTTGGCATACCTGAACTGGCTCCAATCTCTACGGGGCTCGGTGAAATATATCAATACATTATCCGCCCGGAGAAAGGTTATGAAGACAAGTATGATGCGATGGAACTTCGCAGCATCCAGGATTGGATTGTACGCAGGCAGTTGCTGGGTACACCGGGTGTAGCAGATGTCGCCAGCTTCGGTGGCTATCTCAAACAATATGAAATAGCCCTTGATCCCGATAAACTTCGAAGTTATAATCTTGGCATAACCGATGTTTTTGTTGCCCTTGAAAAAAATAACCAGAATACCGGTGGCGCTTACATTGATAAAAAGCCCAACGCGTGGTTTATCAGAAGTGAAGGGTTGATCAACACCATCGATGACATCGGCAAGATCGTGGTTAAAAACACCGAGGGAGGAATTCCCATTCTCATACGCAACGTGGCGGATGTGCGCTTTGGTTTTGCCAACCGCTACGGAGCGATGACCTACAACAAGGAAGGTGAAGTAGTGGGTGGTATCACATTGATGTTGAAAGGAGAGAATTCAAACGCAGTGGTAAACCGCGTCAAAGAAAAAATGAAACAAATAAAAAAGACGTTGCCCCATGGCGTGACGATAGAACCTTTTCTTGACCGAAGTGAACTGGTAAACCGGGCTGTAGGTACTGTAGAGAAAAACTTAATTGAAGGGGCACTGATTGTGATATTCATATTGGTCCTTTTCTTAGGGAATCTCCGGGCCGGGCTAATAGTAGCCACCATGATCCCTTTATCGATGCTGTTTGCGATTTCACTCATGCGCGTTTTCGGTGTTTCGGGAAATCTGATGAGCCTAGGGGCAATTGATTTTGGGCTCATTGTCGATGGCGCAGTAATAATTGTCGAGGCCACCCTGCACCATCTTGGCGCACAGAAAATCGTATCCAGGCTATCGCAGGACGAGATGGATCAGGAGGTATATATATCCGCCTCCAAAATCAGGTCATCTGCCGCTTTTGGCGAGATCATTATTTTGATCGTTTACATCCCCATTTTGGCGCTGATCGGAGTAGAAGGCAAAATGTTTAAGCCAATGGCACAGACTGTCAGCTTTGCCATCCTTGGCGCATTCCTTCTTTCTCTTACCTATGTACCCATGATGTCTGCCCTTTTTCTGAGCAAGAACCCAACCCATAAGCAAAATTTCTCAGATAAAATGATGGCCTTCTTTCACCGGATTTATGAGCCGATTATAAACGGTGCCCTGAAGCGCAAAAGTATTGTAGTTGGTTCTGCAGTTGCGATATTCATAGCAAGCCTTGTTATTTTTTTGAATATGGGAGGTGAGTTTCTTCCCACGCTGGAAGAAGGGAATTTTGCCGTGGAGACGCGCGTTCTTACCGGAAGCAGCCTGATGCACACTGTGGATGTTTCTTCAAGGGGTGCGGAAATTTTATTACGTCAGTTTCCCGATGAAGTAAAGGAAGTAGTTGGAAAAATCGGCTCCTCCGAAATTCCCACTGACCCAATGCCCATTGAAGCCATAGACATGATGGTGCTGCTTAAGCCAAAAGAGCAGTGGAAAAAAGCAGACAACCGGGAAGAGTTGGCTGAAAAAATGAGGGAAGCATTGGAGGTAATTCCCGGAGTAACCTTTGGTTTTCAACAACCCATCCAAATGCGCTTTAATGAATTGATCTCCGGAGTAAAACAGGATGTGGCCGTGAAAATTTTTGGCGAGGATTTAAATGTGCTTGCAGACTTGTCGCAGAGGGTGGCGAAAGTGGTTAATAGTGTCGATGGCGCCCGCGATTTATATGTTGAGCAAGTTACAGGCCTTCCACAAATTGTGATCAACATCGACCGCGATGAAGTAGCCAAGTATGGCTTGAACATTGCCGACATAAACCAGGCCGTCAACACCGCTTTTGCAGGGCAAGCTGCCGGGCTTGTCTTCGAGGGCGAGAGAAGATATGACCTCACCGTTCGTCTCAGTTCATTAAGCCGTCAGGATATTGAAGACGTTCGCAACCTTTTTATCTCCTCTCCGAAAGGCGAACAGATTCCTTTAAAGCAAGTTGCCGAGGTGGAATTTAAAATGGGGCCTAACCAGATACAACGTGAAGATGCCAAGCGAAGAATCATCGTTGGCTTTAATGTGAGGGGTCGCGATGTGGCAACGATAGTAAAAGAACTTCAGGAGAAAATAGAAAAACAGGTGACCTTCCCTCCCGGCTACTACCCCACGTATGGAGGCCAGTTTGAAAACCTCAAAGAAGCACAAGCAAGATTATCTGTGGCAGTGCCTGTTGCTCTTCTGCTCATATTGATATTATTGTTCTTAACCTTCAACTCGATGAAACAATCTATTCTGATTTTCACTGCTATTCCAATGGCATCCATTGGTGGCGTGTTTGCTTTGCTGTTGCGCGGTATGCCTTTCAGCATTTCGGCAGGCATCGGCTTTATTGCTTTGTTTGGCGTGGCGGTACTAAACGGCATCGTGCTGATAGCCGAATTCAATAGCTTGAAAAAAGAGGGGCTCACCGACCTGAATGCGATCATAAAAAAAGGCACAGAGATTCGCCTTCGACCTGTGCTGATGACAGCCACCGTTGCATCACTTGGTTTTTTGCCGATGGCGTTGGCTACGAGTGCGGGTGCAGAAGTTCAAAAACCGCTCGCCACCGTGGTGATTGGCGGACTGATCACTTCAACGCTACTCACACTTATCGTATTGCCGTGCCTGTACGTATTGTCTGAAACATTTCAACTACACTCCATAAAACCACAGCCTATGTTAATTTTCATATTGGCGCTTTTAATACTGCCTGCGAGCACGTTCGCCCAGGCGCAAACTACAACGCCAACGGTCGTTACATTGGATGAAGCTGTTAATGTTGCGCTGAAAAAAAATTCCAGCATTAAGACGGTGCAATATGAAATTGAAGCTAACCGTCAGTTTAAAAAGACTGCAACCGATATTGGTAAAACCTCGGTGATGGGTCTCTTCGGCCAATACAACAGTTATGCGCGTGATAATAATCTTGCGATCTCACAGTCAATTCCGTTTCCTACAGTCTTCACTTCAAGTGCGGCTTTGGGCAGTGCGCAAGTGCGAGGAAGCGAACTAAAATTATCAGCAACTCAAAACGATTTAGCCTTCCAGGTGAAATCAGCATTCTATCAATTGGCGTATCTGAAGACTTTAAACAAATGGCTGCAAACGCAAGACAGCATCTACTCCACTTTTGCAAGGGCTGCGGGTATTCGATTGAGAACAGGTGAGACAACACTCATTGAAAAGACAACAGCAGAAACACAATCGCGACAAGTAAAAACGCTTCGTTTACAAAATGACGCTGACATTCATATTTTCCAAACGCGGTTGCAAACACTGCTAAATGAAAACCATCCTATTGATATTACGTTTGACAGTCTTTCTGCGCGAGAAATTACTTTGCCAGATACATTAGCACTCTCAGCAAATCCAATGTTAAATTGGTTACGTCAGGAAATTGTAATCGCTGAGAAATCGAAAGCAGTTACTAAGAACAGGTTGCTTCCTGATATAGCCGTTGGATATTTCAGTCAGACTTTAATTGATATTCCCCTTAACGAACAATCGACCCGGTTTGCTACCAAGGCGGATCGCTTCCAGGGCTTTCAGCTCGGATTGAGTATTCCGCTATGGATTCGCCCGCAAATGGCCAAGATAAAAGCAGCGCAAGAACAACGCAACGCGGCACAGAGTTATTTTGACTATCAACAGAAAAATTTTAAAGGCCAGCTCAATGAATTGCTGCAAGAGTATTTAAAATATCGTGAATCACTCACCTACTATCAAAGCTCGTCATTGCCCAATGCTGAATTATTGTTAAGGCAGTCGCAGCGTGCTTTTCAGGCGGGTGAGATAGGTTATGTAGAATACTTGCAAAGTTTACGAACGGCCACGGAGGTGCGCACGGGATATTTGCAAACCTTGAACAACTACAACCAGTCAGTCATTACTTTGGAATACATCATCGGTAAACAATAAAAGACTTCAGTTATGAAACGAATTAATCAATCAAGCCATATACTTATCTCCTCGTTAACACTTTTTCTGATTGTGTTGCTCTCTGCATGTGGAAAGAAAACGGAAAAAGCGCAGAAAGGAGAAACGGAAAAAGAAAACCCGGAATTGGTAACGCTCACCGAAGCACAATTCAAAACTTCTAAAATTCAGTTCGGAAATATTGAGAAACAAAAACTTGGCGCGAGCATCAAAGTAAACGGACTTCTTGATGTTCCCCCGCAGCAATTAGTGAGCATAACTGTGCCGATGGGAGGCATCCTTAAAAGTACAGCGTTGCTTCAAGGTATGTGGGTCACTCAAGGGGAAGTGATAGCCACGCTGGAGCACCCGGATTACATTCAGCTCCAACAGGATTATCTTAATAATAAGAGTCAGTTGGATTTTATGGAAAAGGAGTACACACGGCAAAAGGAACTGAACCAGGAAAATGTGAGCGCCATCAAGACCTTACAAAAAACTGAATCAGAATACCGATCGCTAAAATCAAATCTTCAAGGACTGGAGCAAAAGCTTTCCATGCTCAACATCAGCGCGAAGAAGATTGAAACCGAAGGAATCAGGAAGGATATTTTCCTGACCTCCCCAATCAATGGATACGTTACAAAAGTAAATGTGAACATTGGCAAGTATGTCAATGCGTTCGATGTGCTTTTTGAAATTGTGGACACTCGTCACCTTCATGCGGAGCTTACTGTATTTGAAAAAGATGTGCCTTTTCTGAAAATAGGTGACAAGGTTTATTTCCAACTTTCCAACGAATCAAAAGAACGAACGGCTACCATCCACTTAATCGGACGCGAGATCAGCCCCGACAGAACTATCCGTGTCCACAGCCATCTTGATCATGAGGACAAGGAGCTGATACCCGGCACCTACTTCAAAGCAAGAGTGGAAAGCAGCGATATTGAAGTAAATGCGGTGCCTGATAATGCCGTTGTGCAGGCGGAAGGCAAAAATTTTATTTTCATCGCCCAGGAGAACAGTGAGAAAAACACGAATGAATTTCACTTCAAAAGGATGGAAATTAAAACAGGCCTCAAAGAAGGTGGATTTACAGAAGTGATTTTGCCGGAAGGTTTTGATATCAAAGCGAAAGTGGTGGTGAAGGGAGCGTATGACCTGATTTCAAAAATGCTCAATAGCGCTGAAGAAGAATAACCTAACCTAAAAATGTATGACACCTTTATTTCAAAAAATCCTAATGTTTTCGGTGATCCCAGTAATTACTATGATAACAGGCGGAATGATAGCGCTTGTTAAAAAGCCCAGTGGTCATCTACGAAGTTTGATCCTGCATTTTGCAGCGGGGGTAGTGTTCTCTGTAGTGGCGGTAGAGTTATTGCCAGACGTAATAAAGGAACATAAACCCGTTCAGGTAATTGTTGGTTTCGCCCTGGGGCTCATCACTATGCTGGCAATTCGAAAGTTTGTCGAGCCCGCTGAAGAAAAATCCGGCTCAGAGGCAGGAGGTAGCATACCGATGGGGTTATTAGTTGCGATTGGCATTGATATTTTTATTGACGGATTACTTCTGGGTATTGGCTTCTCTGCTGGCGGAACGGAAGGTATGTTGCTGGCGGTCGCACTCTCTATTGAATTACTCTCATTGGGAATGGCAACGGCTACCGAGTTGGGCGAAAATAAAATGACAAAGCCAAAATCATTGTCCATCATCGCCATGCTTGCCTTGCTGTTTTTTGTGAGTGCGGTACTTGGAGGTACCCTGCTGCACAACCTCTCCGAC
>CAZNCO010000292.1:0-6139 GCA_964571345.1 uncultured Ohtaekwangia sp. | reverse complement strand
TTGGTGCACTCCGTAGCTAATTAGCTTTTCAATCACGTTTTGAAGATCGCTGAAAGAGAGTTTTTCTTTTTTATTCAGGTTATTCCATTCATAACAATGCTCACACTGAAGCGGACAACGAGTGGTGATGCCGAACAATACATTTCGCATACCCACATGACGGTGATTCAAAAAATTGATTTGCTCACATTCTCGTCTAACATTTTGTTCAAATCCTTTCGATGGCCAACCCGGACTATACATATCCCAATAGTAAATACCATCTACGTAGGCAACCTTTTTAATAGCTTGCGGGCCGCGATACATTTTAACTTTCTCTTTAATCTTTTGCACAGTGGCTAATGCTTTTCTCCAGTTATGAAGATGCTTTACTATAATATAGAAGATGCTTGTAGTAAATATCAACAGGAAAATTCTTGAATATAGCCCGTTGATCATGGGATTGCCAGAGTTTCGTTTTTCCATTATTTGCATGACTAAAAGTATTGCCAGCTATTTTACTATCGCGGCTATTTCGGCCACGCTCATCAGCTGATTCATTTCGTCTAGTTTTTCTTTTGAAAATCTTGAAAATCTGCCATTCATTTTGAAGGATAGCAATTCTGATACTTGCGGAGATTCTTTGTAATCACGCACATGGTTATAATAGCCTCGCGAGTGGAATACGTAATCTTGAACGCCAGCCGATTTATTAGCTGCCAACCGAAAAGTAATAGCTACCTCATCCCCAATGTTTTTTTGAACATGGTAGACATTGTCTTTTTCGGTAAGAGAACTTAGAGCATTTGTTCCGTCATTAGCAATAGCAGTAAGGGGATTTAAATAGCTAACGTCAATATTTTCATCCGCAGTGTAGTCTATTCCTGCATAGTCAAGATCCCAAAGCATGAAGCCTGCTGACAGTCTGATTTTTAATAAGTCAGACGAGTTGCCCGTTAATTCGATTGGAACTACTACCTCGCGGAAGGCGAGTGGCCCTACAAGATCAACGATATCAACATACTTCCACTCGTTGTTTTGCTCAATAGATACTTTGATGTTCAGTCCTTGTTCGGTGGTCCATCCGGCCAGATCTGGTTTTTCTTTTTTGTTTTGTTTTTCTATCCACGAAGGGTAAGCGCTTCCAAATAGTTTTGTGAACTCACCAAATACATAGTCGCCCCATAATGAATTTTTCAAGTTCAAAATCAGATGCCCTTCCTTTACATTTTTGGGTTTTGGAAAAGTGATAACAACATCATTGAAGTAGTCATTGCGATGCTCGGCATTGAAGCTGAATTGTATGCTATCATGTTTTTGAATTAAGGCTTTGATGTCTTGCTTGCCAACATTCGCTTTTATCATCTCAACGCGACTTTGTAATAAATGAATTTTGCCATATCGGTCGGGCAAGATTTTTGTTCCTCGAGGATGCGAGACTTGCAAGACGCCCACCTGGTTAATGAATTGCTGTTCTTTTAATTTGTTGGAGATTTTTATTTCAAGAACAGAATCAATATTTAGCCTGGGGAGCGCCAGGTAATCGTCCCTTTCTATGCTTTTGAAAATCGCACCACTGTAGATCTCACCTGCGAAAACAAATTCCTGCCCGTTGTTAACATACAAAAATGGGCAGGAACTTTTTGTGAGAAGGAATATAATGGCAACGATCAGAAGCGCTCCGAAAAAAATGCCGATGCCCCCTAAAATAAAGGAAGCCGTGGTTGCACCCGTATCCGGATCATAGACTTCAATTTTTTCTATCGATGACAGCGGTATCGTTAGCTCCTTGCCATCGGTAAGTAAAAGATTGTTTACATAAAAGTGAACTTCGTTTACCACATAAGGAGTGGCTTCACCCGGTCTGCTGGAAGTTTTCTTATACCGGTTGGAGCTGCCTGGCTGTGGCTTGGTTTCAAGGTATTTTAAGTGGTCGGGTGGCAGTGGCTGTAAAACACCGTTCAATGTCTGTGCTTGCTGATCCACTTTTATATTTCTTAGGTTATAGGCTTGATCTGCCTGGTGAATGATCAGATAATTGGGACTGTTTTTTAGCTTGTCTAGTTTTTCAACCGAAGGATTCTTGTCAACGGTGTAAGTGTAGTAGTAGCAACTAAAATTGATATGTAGCAGAATAAGAATAAGGAAAAGAGCAATACCCGTCCTCACGCGAAGATTAAGGCTTTTCATAGACATTGTATTTGAACTTATAAATTACCTATTGCTAAATTCTTTTCAAATCCAATCAAATGCCCTGAAGGAAGATTTTTGTCATCCTTCTTAAATGCAGATCTCTTTACCTTTCGTTAGCCTGATCTGATTAAGTTTTCTGAAATTCGGATATGCGGTACCAATTTATTTTTGTACTGATATTTTCCCGGGCTTTTTGCCCAGCAACATCTTATGCTCAAGATGAAATTCAATATCCTGATTCAATGAGAGCGGTTGTTCTAAAAATAGAACCTCTTTCCTTTTTATATAATCATGTTGGTGCAGGTGTCGAGATTCCGTTGAAAAATAGTAGATTCATTGATGTGACGGTGGGTATTCCTAACGTTGGATTTTCTCAGCATCAAATTGCACCCGGTGGATTTCTTTTTAAAGCGGGTTTAAAATATCCGTTCCGGCTAAGATCTCCATTTAGCATTGTTTATCTGATGCCTGAATTGATCTATGACCGGTACAATCAATTTTCTGATTATTATTATACGTATACACAAACCGTACGCCAGTCAGTTACGGCCACAGCCATACTGCTTTGCTTCGGGTATCGGCATGTGAATCCGTCAACAAAGTTTTACTATGATATTGGTTTTGATTTAGGCTACGGGTGGGTGAATAATTCAGACGCCACCATGAATATGAATTTCATTTTGCTTACATCGGGGTATAGCTATTCGCCAACTTCCTCCATTTCGGCAGCAGCTATTTCATGTCATTTTTCAGTTGGTTTTCTTCTGAAGAGGAAGAAAAGATAATATTTTCAAATGCCAGGTTATTGTAATTTCTTCCATCTATAATAGAGCAGAGCATAAATAGAAGTAACAGAAGAAGACGCTTCCATAGGGCGTAGGCCAGAAGATAATTCCATACGCATTTCAAATCCAAAATTTCTTGCCGTTATTCCTAGCCCGGCAAACGCACCTGATTCATAGCTTGCAATGTTTGTCATGATAGGATCTTGTGAGTATGTGCTGGTAGTAAAAACAGTGGTTGTCACATTTGCATATTGAGTGCTGGAAAGGAGAAAGCCCAGGGAGACACCGAGCGAAATGAATGGACTTATTTTATGGTAAAAGAAGAAGTAACGTGCTGACAAGTTTAGCTTTAAATAATTTGCATTGACATATCCGTTTGACGTCACCTGGTCTTGTATCAACGTAGACTCTGTTATTTCAGGAGCGGTGTTGGTGTACCTTTTGTAAAGAAGTTCGCTGTGGAAAATAATTTTATTGATTCGCGGAAATTTTAAATCCATATAAACTCCGCCCGTTAAATTGTACGACTTGTTAAAGGAATATTTGCCAATACGATAACCGGTCTGCGATTTATCAACAAATCGAATATCAGTTTGATTGACTCCACCTACTATCCCAAAGTCGATCTGTATTTTCTCCTGGTTAACTTCTTTTATCGATTGCTGACCATACTTACACGAAAGTCCTTTTACGAAAAGTTTTTTCAAGTTATTTTTCTCGTAGATACATCGTTCGATGTCTTTGGAGAGTGTTGGGCAGTCTGCAAAATATTTTTTCAAAGTTCCCTTGTAGGTCGGTAGTTCCTGAAAGTGAAAACCATCTCCAAGATCAAGCACGTGCAAGACAAGCTCAATCCATTGTCCGTTCTCATCTTCCATAAAAAAGTGATTTTTTTTATATCGGTCGAGATATTGAAACAGGCTTAACTTTCCACGCACAATCAAGTCAGCAAAAATAGTGTCTACAACTGACTCTTTTCCTTTAGGCGTCATATCCATTTCCACCACGTGACTAAAAACCGTTGTGGTTGAGTTGTTAGCAGATCTGATTTGTGAGCGGCTGAATGACTGAATTTTATCACCGGATTTCAGGCGCACCTCGGAGAGAATTTCGTTGCTTCGCTTGAAATAAACGGTACCTTTAAGTGTATCTCCATTAGATAAAACAACATATCCCGGGGTATATTTCTGCGAAAAAAGAAAATGCGAAATACTTAGGAGTAATAATAGTAGGATAACTCGTTTCATGACTCAGGTTTAAAAAGAAAGGCATTTCTGGTTTGACCGTTCTCCACAAAACTAATTAAATCCACAAATAGTCAAGAGCTGTTATGGCAACTCCTTCGCATCAGATTTATATTTTTTGATAATGCCGCGAACATACCTAACTTATCACGATGCAGATGATTATCCTATATTTATCGACCATCATCTGATTTCATATTTTACAAAAGTCGAAACTTGTGATGCTTAAGTGAATGAAGTACTGGCCTTGTTTTTTAATTATTGCGTGCGCTTGTATGCAATCAGTTGCCCAAAAGGTGGATTGCCTTAAGAATCACCGAACAGGAAAGTACACGTATCAAAGTCGCGGCCAGATGGTTGAAATTGTCCGCACTGAAAATGAACAAACTGAAATTTTCAATGACGGAAAGTCAAAACTGATTTTATCCGTTGAGTGGCTGAATAACTCCACCTATCTTCTGACTTTAAAACAAGCTGTTAATTCCAGTAAAGGCTGTCTTTCCGTTGGTGATTGGATTAAGGTTACGATCGTTAAATGCTATGGCAAGCAATACTCAGCAAAATACGAATCTAACAAATGTGGAGCGGGAGAAAGTGTTTTTGTCAAAGTAGAATAAGGAGCCACAGCAGGTGGATTGATTTGCACGCGCCACAATGATTAACTATTTTTTCGTAATGTCACCTTCGTATAGCAGCCAGGTATTTGGATCAATTGAAACTGATTTTATTTCTGTCGTCTTAGGTAATTTGAAAATGCCTGACCTGGTTTTTATTTCAAATGCATGGATGGCCTTCTTCCCATTGACATCTTCTACTTCAACTTCCAAAGGGAAAAAGAACGGTGGTTCTGTTTGGGTTTGATCAAGCTCAATAACCAGTTCTTTTTTCTGCGCATTATAACTCCACGAGCCAGATATTTTAGGATGCCCGCCTACATACAACCACTGTTGAAAATAATTGTTCAATTTCTGCCCCGAACTTTGCTCCATTACACGCACAAAGTCAGCAGAGAGTGCATTACTTTTTTGATAGGTCTTGTAGTATTGACGAATTCCTTTCCAGAAAGCGGAGTCGCCAAGTTTGTGCCGTAGCATGTGCAGAACCCAGCCGGCCTTTTGATAGGTGTTCGTGCTCAATACCCTGCCGATGTCTGTGATGGTTGTGTCAACGATCGGGGCTGGATTTTTTTTATAGTAATCGATAACCTCTTCGCGGCTTTTCTTTTGCACTTCAAGAAGACGGTCGCGGCCAAAGGCACGTTCCAAATACAGCGCTGAGAAATAAGTTGCAAACCCTTCACTAAGCCATACATGATGCCAGTCATTTTCGGTAGCCGAATCACCAAACCATTGATGGGCCGTTTCATGGGCAATCAAACCATCGTTGTTCGCTTTTCCGTTTACTGCATTTTCGTAATAAAAAATAGCACTTGCATTTTCCAATCCTCCCCAGCGCGTTTTACTCTGCACATTGGCAAGTTTCTTAAAAGCATAGGGTCCAACGTGCGTGTGAAAGAACTTTAATACCTTCAATCCAACTGAAAAATCGCCAAAGCCTTCTTGTTTGTTTTGCGGATACACCCACGTTTCAATCTGAATGTCATTCACCTTGCCCACATACTGCACAGCAAACCTGGCCACTCCTGCTACCATTACCTTTACGGGGATGGGAGTTTCTTCATGCCAGTGAGTGAGCTTTCTCTTTTTGTCGAGAAAACTTTCTTCCACACGAATTCCATTGGCCACTACAGAGTAATGATGGGGAGCTGTAATGATGAAATCTACTTTTGCCTTATCACTGGGATGATCGATGACAGGAAGCCAATAGTGACCGCGGTCGGGCCAGTTGTCGCCAAAAAAGCCACGATCGCCAAACTTATTTTTTCCAATGATTAGTCCGTCCTGTGGAATTCCTTTGTAATTGATTTCAAAGCTAAGT
>CAZNCO010000291.1:0-6139 GCA_964571345.1 uncultured Ohtaekwangia sp. | reverse complement strand
ACTGTTACTAATCTGTTTTCAGATTATTGCCCAGTCTTATAGGGGGTTAGTACAAATGTACGTTTGAAAGCAAGTCACTCGTTAAGGAATCATTACCGAAATGTGACGCGATTTTTATTTTTAAAATCTGCAGCTTGCTTGATGAGCTCAGAACAGCGGTTTAATATTCTTTCAATTTGAATTTAATCACACTCTAATGTCAGCGGCTTTTCTTTCTCACTAAAGAAAGTAGAAAGCATGCCAGGTAAGTCACCCACTTTACAACGTTCTTACTCCGTAAGCAAAGCTGCGATCGCGAAAGAAGCTGAGTATCACAAAAAAGTAAGTTCGTCTATTTATGGTTTTTGGCAAGACCGCGACCAACGAATTCAATTGAAAGTGTTGCCCATGGGTTCATACACGCGGGTTAAGATGATTGACGTAAAGGATTACAAAGTTTTCGAAGAGCTGACAACCTGGTGTCAGCTTGCTGAGTTTCCCAAACGAACAAAATGGAAGGGTTTTGATTTTATCACGCACCTGCAACACAATGGTCCCAACTGTTTTGAAAATGGACTCGTGCACTTGCCGAAAGCCATGCAGGAAACCCGCGCTACTCTTACCGCTATCAATTACCAGGATATCCGCATCACCTTTTTCTGTATCAAATTGCAGGACACTATGATGACCACAAGCATCAAGGGCGAGTGGCAACTGACAAAACTAATACCTTAAGTAAAACCATGTGACGCATGGATTCATGATGCGTAACACTTTGGTAATACCCTTTTGTTGATTTCATCACTGCATTGCTAGGCCTTCCTCAAACTGCTGTGTCTACTTTTGCGCCAGCAAATTAAACGAAGCCTATGAATAAAATCTTTAGCTCACTCATCCTTCTGATGGCCCTGTCTCATTTGGCGTTTAGCCAGGTGACAGGTATCGTCACAGATGCGCAAGACAATACACCGATCATCGGAGCATCGGTATTAATTAAAGGTACAGGCGCTGGTACCTCCACCGATCAAAATGGAGCCTTCTCGATCAACGCTCAAAAAGGAGATGTGATTGAAGTTCGCTTTATTGGATACCAGGCAGAGGTCATCACGCTGGGTGATCAGACGGAATTAAAAATCCAATTGAAAGAAGACCAGGTTACACTCAATGAAGTGGTGGTAACTGCGCTTGGTATATCGCGTCAAAGCAAGTCGTTAGGCTACGTGGTGCAGTCAGTAGATTCAAAACAAGTAACTACCTCGCAAGACCCCAACCTCGTGAATAACCTTACCGGGAAAGTAGCAGGAGTAACCATTACCAACGGGGGTGCCGGTGTAGGCTCCACGTCTCGTATTGTCATTCGTGGCGTAAACTCTTTTTCTTCCAGCAGTCAGCCGTTGTTTGTTGTGGATGGTGTACCGATCAACAACGAGACCGTGTTTAATAATTCTGTGAATAATTCATCAAATGCTGGCACGTGGGCTGAAGTTGACTGGGGCAATGGTGCAGCTGAATTCAATGCGTCAGACATTGACAAGATCAACGTGTTGAAAGGTGCTGCGGCTGCGGCCTTATATGGAACGCGCGCTGCGAGTGGTGCCATTGTGATTACGACTAAGAAAAGTGATTCTGAAAAAGGGAAATTTAACTTCAACTATACGACCAACAACATGGTGAACACTCCGTTGATCATGCCTCGTATTCAGGGAAGCTATGGAGCTGGTAATGGCAACACTCCTTATCAGTATGTTGACGGAACACAGAGTTACGAAAATAATATTCCTAACTACGGACCTCCATTGGATGGAAGAAACATAGTACAGTTTGACAGTCCGGTGCTCGATGCATCGGGCAATGCTACCGGATTGCAGGCGGCAGACCTGGTTGCCCGTTCAGCTATTCCCGGTAATACTGTGCAAGCAACACCGTGGGTGGCGCACCCCGACAATTTCAAAAACTTCCTGCAAACAGGTTTCACATCTATCAACAATCTCTCCGTAAGCACCAATACCGATAATGGCTCTTACCGTGTTTCATTTGGCAACCTTTCCAATAAGGGAATCGCTCCCAACACCGACTTATACCGGTACCAGCTTTCACTGCGCGCAGAAACGAAACTCAGCGATAAGCTCACTGCCAATTATTATGTAGGCTATATCAATAGCGGCAGTAAGAATCGTCCCAACATTGGGTATGGTTCTGAAAGTGTGATGTACACCTTCTTTGGAGTGTATGGCATGCCGGAGAACATCAACCTTGCTTCTCTTCGCGATAAGTGGTGGCAATCAGGACAGGAGGGATACAAGCAGTTTAGATACTGGGCCAATCATGACAACCCTTATGTAACGATGTTTGAAAATACCAACAGCTTTGCGAAGAACAGATTGATCTCAAACGCGTCTTTAAAATACCAGTTCAATAGTCACTGGAACCTGATGGCCCGTACCGGCATTGACTCATACTCGGAGCATCGCGAAAGCCACCGCGTATTTAGCTCGGTGCGTTTCCCCAATGGTGGCTTCCGCACAGATGACGTAACCTATTTTGAAAATAACACCGACTTCTTACTGAGCTACGCGCGCAACTCAACCACCGACTGGAACTTTAACGCATCGGTGGGTGGAAACCGTTTTCAGCAGAAGACCTATTATCTGCGCAACATTGCATCGGACCTTATTTCTCCCGGGCTCTACAACTTCAGCAATGCGCGCACGCTGTTGCCACCGCTTGAAACCAAAACAGAGAAAGAAATCTACAGCTTATATGCCTTCGCTGATTTGAGTTATCAAAACTGGGTGTTCCTTAACGTGACAGCGCGCAACGATGTCACGAGCACTTTGCCTTCTGGCAAAAACTCTTTCCTGTATCCATCGGCTTCATTAAGCGCGGTGATTTCAGATAAGATCGAACTACCGAGGTACATCTCTTATTTAAAACTGCGTGCATCTACTGCACAGGTGGGTCGCGATGCGAATCCTTATTCTATTAATAATACGTTTGTCACCAACACACCTTTCGGCAGTAATCCACTTACCACAGGTAATTCTGTTTTGGCAAACAATAACCTCAAGCCTTCAACTACTACCATGCAGGAGTATGGCGTTGACGTACGCTTTCTGGATGGACGTGTTGGCGTAGATGTGGCCGTGTATAATTCAGATACACAGAATGAAATTGTACAATTGCCGCTGCCCATTTCATCTGGCTATACCAATGCATTTGTAAACGGAGGATCTATTAACAACAAAGGAGTAGAAGTGATCTTGTCGGGTTCTCCGCTACGTTCTACACGAGGCCTCAACTGGGATATGACGTTTAACTTCAGTCACAATTACGGTACTGTTACGGCCTTGCCTGCCGGAGTTGACTCTTATAAGTATTTTGAGGTAACGCAGTACGATCGCTACTTCCGTTCTATTCAATACAATGCGGTAGTAGGAGAGAAGCTTGGCAATATGTATGGCAACGTATTTGTGCGCGATGCCAACGGAAACATTGTGTACAACAACGGCATCCCTCAAGTGACCAACCAGAACACCCGTCACTTACTGGGTAACTACAATCCTGATTTTATTCTCGGATGGACCAATAACCTCACGTATGGAAATCTGAACCTGGCGATGACATGGGATTGGAGACAGGGCGGTGTATTTTATTCGTACACCAAATTAGGATTGCTGCAAAATGGTATGTCGGTAGATACGCAGTATCGGCCAGCAAGTGGAATAGTTGGTGCAGGCGTAAAAACAGATGGCAGCCCGAACGATGTAAGCGTGAGTCCTGCTAACTATTATCTCAACTATTATAATCCTAATAACAACGAAGTTTTCACCTACGATGCGTCTTATATAAAATTGAGAGAGGTAAGACTTGGCTATACTTTTCACGGTATTTTGGCCAACCACCCAAAGTCATCTCTTAGTTTGAACCTGATTGGGCGGAACTTGTTGTTGTTCACGAAGAATGGAGATGTGGACCCTGAGAACCTGGCATTGCGTGGAAACCAAATTTTGCCCGGTATCGAATACAACAGTTTCCCCAGCCAGCGTAGCTACGGATTCTCCTTATCACTCAACTACTAATTCGATCAGTTATGAAAAAAATATATTTCCTGCTTGTTAGCCTGGTGTTGATTCAGACTTCTTGCCAGCAAGAGTTGACGACACTCAACAGCAATCCAAACAACCTTGAAAGCCCGGACATTACTACAATGACATCCAATCTCATTGTAAGTCAATTCTGGAATTCGACTCTCGAAGCCTGGACGTTGGGCAATGGGATGAGTCAATATGTAACATTCTCGCAGAGCTATTACAATGGCCCTGCACGCTACCAGCCTGTGACCAACGAACCCTATTGGATTGTGTGTTACTCAAACGCGCGCGATGCAGCAACAGTAATTGCACAAGCACAGAAACTGAACAAAATCGGCAACCAGGCAATTGCCATGACGATGCAGGCATTTGCTTTTTCGGAACTGACAAATTTATGGGGCGATGTTCCATTTAAAAGCGCGCTGCAAGGAGCGTCCGGTAACTACACCGTGCCATACGATGATCAGCAAACGGTGTACAATGATCCAACCAACGGCATTCTTGCGCTGCTGCGCAATGCAGATGCTTTGCTCAAGAACAATCCTACTACCGTTATTTCCGGGGACTTATTGTATGGCGGAAATCTCATCAAGTGGCGGCAGTTCATCAACTCACTTCGCTTGCGCTTTTTGCTTCGCGTATCGGGAAAACAAGATGTGTCTTCCGAAATGCAGGCTATTGTGAATGATGGAACGATCTTTCAAAGCTCAAAAGACAGCGGCACTCTTCCGCTTTCTTCTGCAGGATCATACCTGTTTCCATCTTACTTAGACAGGGCCGGTGATTTTAATATTAAGTACCTCAATTCTATACTGTATAATTTTTACTCTTCCACGGGAGATCAGGCTCGCCTCACCACGTATTTTAAACCAAGCGCCAATGGGAGCTCATCCAGTACGTTTGACTTTGCGAACTATGGCGGTATGCCTGTAGTGAGCGATGCTACCACAGCGCAAGTGACCAGCTCCTCTAATTTCAATTCATTATTCAGTCCGCTGAGCACCTATTCATCATCAGCGCCTACATATGCACGCCTCATCACCTATGCCGAAGTGCAATTCATCCTGGCGGAAGCAGCTCTAAAAGGATATATCACTGGAAGCGCACAAACGTATTATAATAATGGCGTTAGTGGAGCTTATGCAGAACTGGCACTCCCTGCATCTGCAGCAGCAGCCTACCTTGCTAACCCAGGCACGGCCTTTAATACAACTGACAACAACGCGGCTCTCACACAAATAATTACTCAAAAATGGGCAGCAAACTTTAATATTGGGTTTGAGGGATGGCTTGAATATAGACGCACCGGAATACCCGCCCTTTCAGCAAGCGCCAGCCTCGACAACGGGTTGATTTCAAATCGTTTTCTCTATCCTACATCTGAACAGACGATCAACTCTGTTAATTATAATGTAGAGTTAAAGAAATTTACAAATAGCACGGAAGACACCAATTATCGTGCATGGTGGTAATAGTTTAGTGTTAGGAGTGTTTCGCGAAAGCGCAGGCCATGCCTGCGCTTTTTTAATGTGTGCAAGGTTAAAGTAAAGCTCACAACGCCAAAAAAATAAGGTGCAAATATTTGATCGGGGCGAAATCAACAAAAAAGACAAAATTCCATGCTATCTGGCCTGAAAATGCAATAATTGAAGCATTTTTGCTACGTCAATTAAGCTTAAGAAGTCTTTTGCCCAAATATTATTGGTTCTCACAGCCAATTCGGAATCTGGGGCTTTTTTAGAAAACTTGGCCTCAATGGCTTGAAGACCTAAAAAAATCTCTTTTGCCAATCTTTGCAAGGTTGAGGTTTTTAAATACCTTTGCAGTCCTTATTTTTTAAGGGTTAAAAAATAAAAAGTAAATGCCTACCATTCAGCAACTTGTAAGAAAAGGGAGAGTAAAATTGACTTTCAAGTCGAAGTCACCGGCCCTTGATTCTTCACCACAGCGCAGGGGTGTATGCACCCGCGTGTACACCACAACACCGAAAAAGCCGAACTCGGCGATGCGAAAAGTAGCGCGTGTGCGCCTTACCAACGGAAAAGAGGTCAACGCCTACATTCCAGGGG
>CAZNCO010000290.1:0-6149 GCA_964571345.1 uncultured Ohtaekwangia sp. | reverse complement strand
CTTATTACCAAATACTTAATGCCTTTCAATCTTCTTAAGTTAACGACTATGGTGTTCTTCACCAACAACCGTGGGTGCTATTAATTCTCAGACGCACTCGTTGCAAACGGGCGCCAGAGAAAAGAACTTTTTCCTATATTTCTAATCAAGATCTTCTATCCAAAGAAACGTTTCGTTCAATCTGTAAGCTGATAAAATGAAAATTTATCTATTAGCACTATTAGTTCTCGTAAGCTGCAAATTCACCGATGAATCAGTGCACATTGAAGTAAGAAACGGAGTTGCTTATATAAAAGGAACTTCAAAGTTGTACAATGGATTGAGAATGGAGCATTTTAAAAATGGTAAAATCTCATTCATGGTGGAGTATAAAGACGGTGTAAGAAATGGAGTAACCACTTGGTTTTATGAAAACGAAAAAAAGAAGCGTGAAGGAAAAACAGTGAGAGGAAAGCGACAAGGTGAATGGAGAACCTGGTTTGAAGACGGAACAATGTCTGGGGTGACAACTTTCTTAAACGATAAAAAAAACGGGAAGGCAATCGAATATCATCCAAATGGAAAAGCATCAGGCATTTTTTTTTACAAGGATGATACTCTTCAAGGCGTATGCAAAACTTTTGATGAGCTAGGCAACAAAATAGCGGAGGTCAATTACGAAAAGGGTAGTCTAAACGGACGAAGTCTAAGCTACTATGGGAATGGAAATATTCTGAGTGATTTTAATTGTGTGAACGGGCTTAGGCAAGGAGAGTTTAAAATGTTTTACGAAAGCGGTGAATTAAAAATGAAAGCGAATTACACAAGCGACAAATTAGAAGGGCTTTGCACGGTATATCACAAAAATGGAACAATTGCTTCGAGCGGATTTAACCATAGTGGGAAATTGGAAGGAAGATGGTTATTTTATGATTCGCTTAGACATTTATTGGAAGAGCGATTTTACCAAGATAGTTTGCTAGTCAAAAGAATCAACTACTCGAACTGAAAAACACCAACAACCGTGGTAGGGTTAGCGCGCGATTGCATCGCGTGCTTTTCTAAGCTCCTTAATCAGCTCTGAGCTCGATTTGAATTTCTCATTGCCATTGCACATCTTAAGCGCACCAAAAAGCAAATCATGGCAGCAGGAAAAAATCCGTATGTGCGCTACCAGGTGATCAACGGGTGTTTTACCAACAAACAAAAGCGCTACTGGACGATCATCGAGCTCATCCGCAAACTGGAAGAGTATGACTTCACCGTATCCGAGCGCACCGTGAAACTCGATCTCGAAACCATGCGCCATGACAGTCGCCTGGGCTTTCATGCACCCATCGCCTTTTGCCGCAAAGAGCGTGCGTATCACTACACCGATCCTGACTACACCATCAATGCCTTGCAACTTAGTGATGAGCAACTGCGCTCGTTCTCGGCCGTGGTGGATTTGCTGCAGCAGTTTCGCGGCTCGCAGCTTGTAAAAGATTTTGAAGCGGCCATCGACAAAATTGTGCGCGGGGTGGATGTGCTGCGCAGGCAGAAGGTGCGCGGTGCCTCTATTGTATATCCGGAGCGGGCACCGTATTACAAAGGCCTGCAACACCTGGATGCGCTGATCACCGCCATTGATGGCAAGCAATGCTTGCGCATAGCCTACCAGAAGTTTTCGAAACAAAAGCCCGAAGACCATGTGCTCCATCCTTACCTGTTGAAAGAATACAAAGGCCGCTGGTACGTGCTGGGCTACAGTGAGGCACGACAGAATGTGATCACCCTGGCGCTGGATCGCATTGAGAAGTTGCAGGAAGAATCGAAGCCCTACAAGCCGAATACATTTTTAAATATCAACGAGTACTTTAAGCATACGCTTGGCATCACCCACCACAAAGCACCGGTGGAAGACGTGCTGCTCTGGTTTTCACCTGCGCTGAGCCCTTACATTAAAACACAACACCTGCACAGCTCGCAGCAAATTGTGAAAGACGATCCGGAGGGGCTCACCATACGTCTGAAGCTGATCATCAACTATGAGTTGCTCTCGCTCCTGCTCAGCTTCTGCCCCGATGTGTGCGTGCTGCAACCCGCCTCCCTTAAAGCCAACCTGGATGAGCTGCTGGTAAAAGGCAGGGATGTGAACCGGAAGCAGGCTTAAAGGCCTCTTTTTCGCCAAACGGTGAAGCTCCCGTCAGCCGTTTGGGAAGCGTATAAAAATTTACCTATTGTCTTTCAACGTGTTACGGCAAAACAGGAAATATTCTAACAAGGTACTTGGCCATACATAGTACCTTTCCCGTATAAGTACCATATAGATCCCTATATTATGGACATGAACCTTGAAAACACGCAAATCCAAATGAGAAAGGGCATTTTGGAATATTGCATCCTGCAGATCATCGCGCGGGGCGAAACCTATGCATCTGACATGATGGATGAGCTTACCGCAGCAAAGATGATCGTGGTAGAAGGCACCCTCTACCCCCTGCTCACCCGCCTGAAGAACTCCGGCCTGCTGGAGTACAAGTGGGTGGAATCAAAGTCGGGGCCGCCACGCAAGTATTACAAGCTCACCGAAGCGGGAGAAAAATTTCTGCAAGGCCTCACCGAAACCTGGGACGACCTCTCGCACTCTACTGAAATGATCCGATCCAAATCTACCGTAAAGAATTAAAACACACCCTATACCTGGCATCGTTATGAAAAAGACGCTTAGCATTAATATCAGTGGCATCATCTTTTACATCGAAGAAGATGGCTACGAAACCTTGCGCAAATATCTTGACTCTATTAATAAGTACTTTGGTTCGTTTGAAGACAGCAGCGAAATCCTGGCCGACATCGAAAGCCGCATTGCTGAAATCTTTTTAGCAAAACTCAGCGAGGGCAAACAGGTGATCACCTCAGAAGATGTAACGCAGCTGATCGCCACTATGGGTAACGTGAGCGACTTCCGCGCAGCCGAAGAGACTGACAGCAATCGTGAAGAATTTGCTTCCAGTAAATACAGGGCGAAAGAAGAACCTAAGTCAACCTACAGCAGCGAGCCGAAAAAACTGGTGCGCGATCAAAAGCGAAAAATATTAGGTGGTGTGTGTGCCGGCATGGCGCATTACTTCAGCATCGACCCCGTATGGACGCGCCTGATCTTTGCGTTGTTTACGCTCGCCTACGGTACCGGCTTGTTGGCGTACATCATCTTGTGGATAGTAGTGCCGGGAGATGAAAACCTGCAGGAAGAAAGCAGCGTGAAGAAAATGTATCGCAACCCCGAAGGAAAAGTGCTGGGTGGCGTGGCCGGTGGAATTGCTTCGTTCTTCGGAGTAGACAAAGTATTGATACGAGTTCTTTTAGTAGCACTCGCTTTCGCGGGCGGGTTTGGCGTGATTCTTTACATCATCCTCTGGATATCTATTCCAGAGGCTAAAACCATTACGGAGAAAATGGAAATGCAGGGGGAGCCGGTTACGCTCTCTAACATTGAATCGAATGTGAAGAAGAGCATGAATGAAAAAGACAAAGAGGAATCCATCTTTACCAAAATCATTTTGTTTCCCTTCCGCCTGATCGGCATGATCTTGAATGGCATTGCGCCTGTATTCAAAGTGATGCTGGATGTATTGCGCGTAATGATTGGGTTGATGATCCTGTTGTTTGGCCTTTGCCTGGTGCTGGCCGTGCTCTTGTGTTTTGGTTTGGTGTTCGGCATCGTGTCTGCCTCCTCGCTTCCTGAATCATGGACGTTTGTACACCTTGACGGAATCAACTTGCCATTGGATGCGATCAAAGCAAGCTTCCCGATGATCACCATTATTGCTGCTTTCTTTGTAGCACTTATTCCCGCGTTGTTTATTCAATGGGTAGGTGGTTCCATCATGGCGAAGAAGAGAGTAGTGAGCGCACCCGTAGGCTGGAGTATGTTTGTGATCTTCTTCTTGTCGGTATTGATACTGGGCATTTCGTTGCCGCGAATCATCTTCGCTTTCAAACAGGAAGGCGAATACAAGGTGGAACAGGTTTTTGATACGAAAGGAAAAATACCTGTGTTGAAGATAAATGAAACCGGCCTTGACGATTATCGTGTGACGGATCTTGAAATCAAAGGATACGAGGGCACACAGTTGAAACTGGAGCAGCGCTTCCAGGCACAAGGCAGCTCGCGCAAGCAAGCGGTAGAGAATGTCAAAACAGTAACTTACCAGGTGGTTCAATCGGATAGCATCATCACCTTTGATTCAAACATTGCCTTCAATAAAGATGCAAAGTTCAGAGCCCAGCGATTGGATATGAAACTTTACATTCCATACGACAAACCATTTGTGATTGATGAAGGCATGTGGAACCTGCTCGACAATTATTATGGCCGTTGGGATTACTCCGAAACAGATAAAGCACAAACCTGGAAAATCAACGACAACAAACTGGTTTGCTTAAGCTGCCCTGCCCTTCCCAAAAGCCAACAAGGCCTTGGCGACAACGATCAATTCGGATTAAAAGATTTTGATGAGCTTGATGTGACAGGCGTTTTCAACCTGATCATCAAACAGGGCGATCGCTATTCTATTGAAATGGACGGTGCCGAAAGTGAGCGCAACCGCTACGAAGTGAATGTAAGCGGCAACACCTTGGAGATCGACTACCACTCGCGTCAGAAAGATTTTTGGGAACGCAAAGTGGATGATCATGAGCTGACCAAGATCTACATTACTATGCCCAGCTTGTCCAAGCTAAAAATAAAGGGTGCGGGCAAGCTGAGGCTGGATGGCTTCCGCGAAGACGAACTTGATATTTCACTGCGTGGCGCCATGACCTGTGATGCAAACATCGATGCACGCAATCTTGACTTAGAGATGGCAGGCCCAATGGTAGTAGAACTTGATGGCGATGGCGATTTTATGCAAGCCGATGTAACAGGCCTCGCACAATTAAAAGCCAGCGGCTATGAAGTGCGTCATGCTATTGTGAGCGCACATGGCATGGCGAATGCAAGAGTGAATGCCCACCAGACAGTAGAAATAGAAACAGACATCACAGGCTCTGTGAAATACCAGGGCAATCCGGAAGTGATTAAGAGGGATTAATTGATTCGGTGATGAGTTGATGCGGTAATTCGGTGATGGGGTAATTCGGTGATGGGTTAGTTCGGTGATGGGTTAGTTCGGTGATTTGATGATTTGATTGGGTTAAAACTTCAAATCGTTGAATCACCGGATTGCATAAATAATAAAAAGCCCGGCTCGATATAAGTCGGGCAAACTTCTTTGGGTCATCTTTTCTGCATAAGAACTGTGAAGCGCTATACAAAGACTTGAAGGGTAAGGCAGCAGTTTTGTGTTGCTTTACGCTGAAAATTTGTTAGATTGCTTAAACAGAATTATGATCAGGTTTTTAAATGTGATTCTAATCTTGTTCTCATTTGCTGCGCGGGCGCAAATTTCCATAGCGCTGCAGGGCGGATTTGTTTCAAACCAGGATAAGGCTGATGAGTATGCATTGAATGCAAAGTGGCCGTCTACCAACAATGGCTCATATTCTTTAGCGATGCTGAGCGGTGGCTCTGGCGGGGCTGGGTCACTCACGGTGTTATGGGAGGCCAGCAAAATCTTCAGCATGGGGTTGCAGTACAACCTGATTTCTTTTTCGTCAGATGTGAAGCGCTCCGTATCTTCCAAAAACCTTGGAGCTGTTTTCAAATTCAATTTCGTTGAAAACACCAAACGTGTGGTTCCCTATTTTATGGCAGGCTATACATTTTATAATAGCAGCACCTATACACAGGAGAAGGCAACCTCCACCGTTTACACCAGCCAGGTTCAGGCGGCATTTACCGGATCAAGCAGCACATCCGTTGGCTTTGTGGGCGAACTGGGAGCCGAGGTAAAACTAAATGATTCGTTTCATTTCATTTGCAACGCTGCCTATCGGGGATTTCAACTGTCGCCTAATGGGTACCTCAAAACCATTCTTCCGGCAAACTCCTATGGAAGCGGTTATCAAACTCCGGAGAATCTGGATGGAACATTCTTCATGCAGTTCGGAGGCGGCCTGAAGTATTATGTGGGCCGCGAGAAAAAGAAAAGGGACTTTTAGAAACTAAACAGAATTGTTATGAAATCGGCTAATCTTGTTTTGGCCGCGTGGTTGCTGGCCATTCCCGTCTTTGCACAGGTTACACT